>CAYRFY010000076.1:0-17421 GCA_964423635.1 uncultured Armatimonadia bacterium
GACTCGGCGGGTCCGTGACCCGCCGAAATAGGTTTTCGGCCGCACCTCTAGAAGCGCGGCCGAAGGGCCCGCATTCGCATGGGAGTGTCATTGTGAGAGCGTCTGCTCCCAGAGGGAGCGGCTCGTGCGATCTCTTGGCATTCAACTAGATTCTTTGCTATCTCGCTGCGCGAGATTGATGCTCAGAATGACATGAGCCGGGCCAGCCGGGCTTTTCGGCCGGACCTCCGGACAGAGGGCGGGGGCTGAGCACGATGGCCCTCGGCGCAGCATTTCGCACGAAGGGCAAGGCCGGGCGTCATCGCTTGCAGCCCGTCTCGACAGAAGAGAACGCTCACTATGAAGTGCATTGTGCCCGACCGCAACGAACTTGAGCAGTGCACCGTAAGGGTAATTCGCAGGCCCGAGCGTGCGCGGCCGGATGTGCGAGTCGTGGAGACCGAGGGCCGTCGATACGTGATCAAGGATTACTCCCCCGGCGCCCTGCCCTTCAAGCGGGCCCTGGGTGCCTATCTCGTGCTTCGCGAAAAGATCGCCTACGAGCGCGCCCAGGGCGTGGCGGGTGTTCCCGGCCTGGCGGGTACCATGGGACCGTGCGCTCTGGTGACGGAGTTCATCGAGGGCTCTGAAGCCACCTCGGCTCCCGAAGGGCTTCTGGATGCCGGCTTCTTCGAGCGTCTGGACGGCCTGGTGAAGGAACTGCACGCCCGCGGTGTCGCCCACGGAGACCTCAAGAAGCTGGAGAACATCCTGGTCACTCCCGACGGGCGCCCTTACCTCGTGGATTTCACGGCCGCCTTCGTCACCGGGTCCAGTCCCCTGTCGGCGGCGGTCTTCCCGTCCCTGTGCGACGACGACGTTCGGGCGGTCTCCAAGCTCAAGGCCAGATGCGCCCCCCACCTGCTGAACGAAGAGGAGCGGCGCTTTCTTTCCGAGCGGAGCACCATGGAGAAGCTGTTTCGCTGGTCGCGGCGCTATGTGCGGTACCTCGTCAAGTTCTACTCGACCCCCAGGGACCAGCGCGGAGATGTGGAACTCAAGTGAGCGCGGTCTTCGGGCAGTCCCGGAACCGATCTGGGGCGGCATCCGTCTATAGACAAGCACCAGGGCAACGGTGGGAAGCACTGGATTGTGGGTCGTGCGGGAACCCCCCCCGGGTCTACGGCGTTACCACCCAGTGGGAGCAGCCGAAGTCCGGGTTCCATAGCCCTCAAGCTAGGGTGAATGATAGTGCGGCTATTTCCCGGCAAGGCAGAACGAGAGCGGCAGTATCGGCGCCAGCAGTTCGAGGCACTGGCGAGCCAGTACCATCGAGAGGTGTTCAACGCCGCTCTACGCATGACCGGCAAGTATGCAGACGCCGAGGATCTGGTCCAGGAAGCGCTGCTCAAGGCGTACGTCGCCTTCGATCAGTTCGCACTGGGCACCAACTTCCGGGCGTGGATACTGAGAATCCTGACCAACACTCACATCAACCGCTACCGCAGGGCGTGTCGCAGTCCGGAGACGGTAGCCTGGGAAGACATCACCGACGGTGGAATGCGCCGTTTGCCCCAGGAGTCCTCGCCCGATCCTCTCCCCGAGGAAGAGGTCCTTGCGGACATACCGGACGATCGGATCGCCGACGCGCTGCAGCAGATACCCGACGAGTTCCGGGAGGCCGTGATCCTCTCGGATATGCACGAGCTTTCGTACAAGGAGATCGCCGAGGCCCTGGACATCCCCCTGGGCACCGTCCGCAGTCGTATCTTCAGGGGGAGGAGGCTGTTACGCGAGTCTCTTGCAGAGTACGCCAAAGCCAATGGGATGATATAGGGATCAGCCATGCGCCCTCATTGCCCGGTAACGGAAGACGAGCTCAGCTCTCTAGTGGACGACGAGCTCTCCGGACGTGCGCAACGCCGCGTCGCCTCCCACGTGGTCAACTGCCCCCACTGCGCCCAGATGCTGGGGTCTCTGCTGGCGGGCAAGAGATTCCTCAGCGCCAGCAGTCAGCCGGTGGACGTGCCGGCGGGCTCCTGGCAGCGCCTCATCGCGGAGATTGACAGAGCCGACGGCCTTGCCCGGAGCGCTACCATGGCTCCGCCCAGGCCTCGACGCAGTCACCTGCCCGCGCTCGCCGCCGCCGGGCTCGTCTTGCTCCTCGGCGTCTGGGGCTGGCAATCTCGTCACGCCCCGCCTCCGGGAAGCCCCGGCCTCTTCGCCAGGGCCCACGAGGCCGCATGGGACCAGTTCGCCCCCACCGGCGGGACCCGCAATCCAGGAGCATGGGCAGACGTCTCGGACGTCACGACGCCACGCTCCGTGGGGACGCAGTGGGCACCTGTGGCGCGCGCACTGCTGCCCCTCAAGGGACAGATCATCGAGCAGTCGCTGTACCGGGTGGATCGCACCCCTGTCTCAGAGTTCGTGCTCCCCTCGGAGACCTTCTCGGCCAGGGGGTACTCCGAGGTGCGGGTCAACGGTGCCCCCTTCCTGTGCCGCACCGAGGCCGACGGCACCTACTCGCTGGTTGCCTGGCAGGCGGACCGCATGACCAACGTTCTGGTGGGACGCACCCACATTCAGGACCTCTTGATGCTGGCCGCCACCCGTCGCACGCAAGTGCCCCTTACCCGCAGTCTCTAGCCGGCCTTCTCGCCCCGAAACAAAGCGCCTCCTCCTCCTGGAAGAGGCGCTTCCGCGCCTGCTGCCCTGTCCGGGTCCGGCCACCTGTCATCCTCCGGCGCCGTCCCTACCCCGCATGCAGCCGCACCACGGTGGGCATGTACGATGTGTAAAGAATCGTCAGCAGCGTTGCGCCTGCGGACGCGCGTGTCTCGAAGCCGCCTCCCTCGGGCTTCCAGGGCCCCTCGAGCGTCAGCACAATGGGCTCGGTGTTGCTGATGTCCGTCGAGGCGACGCTCAGGCTCACCTCGCCCTGCCCGCGGCGCACCATCACCAGGCACGGCCGGGTCACCCTCCTCAGAAGACCCTCAACCCCGATACCCTCGCCGGCCGCGAACAGCACGTAGCCGGTGGTGTCCGTCGCCCTGTCCCACAGGATGTGGGCCTGCTCGTCTCGGCGGAGCAGGCGACATGGGGCCAGGCCGGGGTCGGACATCTTCTCGGCGAAAGCCTCGATTCGCTGCGGCGTGCACTTCGGGATCATCGTCCAGGCGCAGTGGGCCCCCGCGGGCTCCACTCCGTGTGAGAAGTAACCCAGGGCAAAGGTCCCCCGGGTGGGGTTGAAGTAGGCCTCGTTTTGGGCCATGTCCTCGTGGCGGTACTGTCGCTTCTGATAGTCGATGATGGGGTTGTCCGCGGGGTCCTTGAGATAGCGCTCCATCATGTATGTCCACTGTTGCTCGCGCAAGGCGATACGCAGCGGCGGGTGGTCCGGGTAGAGGTAGTAGCCGGTGCCCTTGTTGTCCACGACCCGACAGGCTTGGGCCTCGGTGATCTCGGTTTCCCAGGGAGCTCCTCCCACCGTCTCGCCGTTGACCGTCAGCTCCTCCGCATCGGGAACGAAGGCATTCTGCCACAGTGTGGTGGCCACCGGACGCTGCTGCTCGCTCTGGACGTCGGTGGTGACCACTGTCACCCGGTCATCAAAGCAGAACACGGACTTGCGGAACTGCACATCCGTGCCCTGGAAGTCCATGCCAAAGATGCCATCGCGTTCGAGGCTCGTGCCGCCGGCGAAGGTGGAGGGGTTGCCGTACATGGCGTACCCGTCGAACATCTCGCTGGAGGGCCTCACCAGGCTTGTGCTCCCCGGCCAGTGGCACCAGTTCCAGCCGTCGTACGAGTACCCACCTCCCTCGACGGAGGGCGGGTCGCCGCCGGCCAGCAGTACCGACCCGTTCCTGGCGTAGCGCCCATAGTTGTTGTTCTGCAGCCAGCCATAGATTTCCAGCCCGCGCCAGAACTTGATCATCCCCACCACGCTGAGAAGCCAGCCGTCCCGGCGATGCAGGGCCGCCGCGGTGCCGTTCATCGTCAGATGCCCGGTCAACTCCAGGGGTGTGATCCCCGCCTCGCGCCACTCTCTCGCCGGGTCTTCGTCGGGCTTGTCCGTCAGCGTCAGGTACAGCCCCGCCATCATCGGGTCGAGCGGTCGCTTCCCGTCCGGTGTGCCCATCTCCGCCAGGAGGCGGGCCTGGGCGGTCATGTTGTACGAAAGCGGCGTGCCGGCGCGCCCGTTCATGTTCGGCGGCTGCGAGCCACCGATGAGGGCGAAGCTCATGGCGTAAACATACTGCCGCAGTCTCTGATGCGCCTCGGGGCCAATACGGAACACCGTGTCCGCCATGGTGTGCGCCGCCGCGATGGGGAAGGGCATCGAATAGGAGGCATAGGCGAAATGGTGCATCCAGTGATGGTACGCGCTGCCGTCCGGGCCGGTGGTGGAGGGGTTGAGCAGCACGAGGCTGTAGTACCTTTGCACCGCCCGCATCCACTGCAGTCGCTCCGCGGCATCCGGTAGCAGGGACACCAGCGGCAGCAGGGCCTTGTTCTCAAGGTGCAGCGTGTCCATGCTGGCCACCGGCGCCTCGGCCAGAGCCCCCTCGGCACCCCCCATCTGGTAGAGGAGGCACAGCGCGGTCTCGCGCAGCAGACCGGCTTCGGCCAGTACCTGCCGCATGGGGTAGAAGATCGGCGGCCAGTCACGGAAGACGTACCCATTCCCGGCGCCGCGCAGGCCGCTGCCGTAGCCCCAGCCCTGGTCCAGCAGATGGGCGGTCAGGGTCACAAACATCCCCTGCAGCTCGGTTTGCTCCTCTGCGTCCCCGGTATGGCGGGTGGCGGAGGCCACCTGGCCGCAGAAGGCCATGTAGTCGCCCAGCGCGATGGCATCCGGCGGCCGGGCGAAGGATGCAAGGTCCACCGGGCGCCCGGTCACCGCATCGCCGTCGCCTCCGATGCCCCATTGGGCGATCTGCGTGCGCAGGCCGTCCAGCACTCCCTGCTCAAGCTCGCCGGTACCCTCCGCCACCGGCCCAAGGACGCGCGTCGCGATCCTGTCCAGGTCTTCGGCCTCGGTCTCGGCCACCTGTCGGGGCCGCGTGACGAGCCAGGGCCTCCCCACGCTGATATCCTCCGCGGTCAGCCTATAGCGCTCCGGGTCCTGCAGGCCACCGTCCACGCCGATCCAGGGCACCTGGTAGCTGCGCGGTACCGCGGCCTGCAGGCGGAAGGTGAGATAGTCCAGGTGCAGCCTGCCTGCCGGGCTGCCCTCCGGAGCGTGCAGGGTCACGGCATCCACGGACGCCTCCGGGTCTACCAGTGCGGGGAAGTAGGGCACCCCGATCGGCCGCCAGCCGCGGAAACCCATATCTACCCAGCAGCGCCCGGCCACCTCACCTTCGGCCATCAGGTCCAGCCATAGCAGCCCCTCCTGCTCCCGGTCGCTGTGTAGCCACAGCACCAGAGCACTGCCGGGTGCCTTTTCCTCCGGGGGCGTGAGCCCCGAGAAGGCGGCGGGGTCTGAGAAGGTCAGCGTACCTTCCGGATGGTCCCAGCTCCAGCACAGGCTGTGCGCTCCCGACTTGTAGCGTTGGTCTGTGATCTGGATGGAGCCGCCGGTGACGGTCCATCCCGGGGGAACATCGGCGTCCTCGAAGCTCTCCCAGGTGGGGACGTCGGACTGGGCACAACTCATGGCGACGATGGCCATGGCCCAAAGGTGCGGTGCGATCATTCCAGTCGGCATGTGCGCCTCCTGTGTGCTGACTTGGCAATGCGGTACCTTCGCGATATCCGACGGCTCACCTGTCCGTGTGCCGGAGGTGGCGCAGGACTTGGCGGGCGGCGCGCGGAAGAATCTCTCAGTGTGGTCGCCCGGGAGTCCTCCCGCCCCAGACCGTATCCGACGGCTCACCTGAGGAGCCGCACGCCCGGCCCCGTGGGCAAAGCGCATATCGAGGTGTCGCCATGAGCCGGTCTCAGAGAAGCCCGAACGTCCTGGTGTTCTTCACCGATCAGCAGCGCTGGGATACCTGTGGCTGCTACGGAAGCCCCATGGAGCTCACGCCGAACCTGGACGCCATGGCGCGTCGCGGAGTCAGGTTCGAGAACGTGTTCACCTGCCAACCCGTGTGCGCACCGGCCAGAGGGTCGCTACAGACCGGCCTGCACGGCACGGCACACGGGGTGTGGCGCAACGGCCTATGCCTGGACCCGGCCCACCGCACCCTGGCCCACCACTTCCGCGATGCCGGCTATGAGGTAGGCTATCTGGGCAAGTGGCATCTGTCCGGCACCGCAGACCGGCCTGTGCCCCTGGAACTGCGCGGCGGCTATGAGGGCTACTGGGAGGGGGCGGACATCCTCGAGTTCACCTCCCACCCCTACGACTGCCGCATGTACAACCGGGACAACGAGCCTGTCTACTATCCGGGCTACCGGGTGGACGCCATGACCGACCGGGCCGTGGAGTTCATCACGCGCGACAGGGAAGCGCCGTTCTTCTTCTTCGTGTCCTACCTCGAGCCCCACCATCAGAACGACATGGACCAGTTCGTGCCCCCGGAGCGCTACGCCGCGAGCTACAGAAATCCCTACGTCCCGCCGGATCTCAGGGCCCGCCCCGGCAACTGGCAGGAGAGCCTTCCCGGCTACTACGGCTGTATCAGAGCCCTGGACGAGGCGCTGGGACGCGTGCTGGAGGCACTGGAGCAAAAGGGCATCGCGGACAACACCGTCGTGCTGTTCACCAGCGACCACGGCTGCCATTTCCGGACTCGGAATGCCGAGTACAAGCGCAGTTGTCACGACGGCTGCACCAGGATCCCCATGGTCATGCAGGGGCCGGGCCTGAACGTGTCCCGCAGCGTGCCGCAGATGGTGAGCCTGCTGGACTTCGCGCCGACGCTGCTGGGCGCCGCCGGTCTCCCGGTGCCGCAGGTGATGCAGGGCAGGGACGCTACGGCTCTTGCGAAGGGGGAAGAGGTAGACTGGGAGGAGGAGGTGTTCATCCAGATCAGCGAGTACACGGTGGGCCGGGCGCTCCGCACGCCGCGCTGGAAGTACTGCGTGCACGACCCGCACAGGAGCGGCTGGGGTGACCCGGTGGGCGATCGGTATGTGGAACACCACCTGTACGATCTGTACGCCGATCCGTGGGAGCAGGTGAACCTCATCGGCCGCAAGGAGTACGACGGGCAAAGGGTCCACCTCAAGGAGCGCCTGCTCGCCCACATGCGTGCCGCCGGCGAGGCGGAGGTCGAGATCCTCGACGGCAAGTTCTACGAATAGGCGTGGCGGCTGCCGTCGGCCGGAGCGGCGGGTAGCTGGTGGACGGCGGGCCGTAGGGCCCGGCGTACAGGCCTCGTCTTGCCTCCGCTCCCCGTTCCAGGTATCATCACCCAGGCGTGCAGCCGTCGGGCTACTCATCGGCCTCCGCAACGGCCGCCCTGGCCGCATGCCGGTGGGCGAAGAACTTGATGTAGACGACCACCAGCACCACGGTGCCGATGACCACATAGATTAGCGCCTTGTGGGAGTATTCCGCCACCAACTCGCGATTCTCGCCGATGTAGTAGCCGATATAGGTGAGTACCGTTACCCAGAGCCCGGCTCCCAACAGGGTGTAGACCGTGAACCGGGCGTGGTTCATGCACGAGAGGCCCGCCGGCAGTGAGATCAGGTGTCTGACCACCGGGAGCAAACGGGCGACGAAGATCGAGATCTCACCGTGGGTGGCGAAGTACTTCTCGACCTTGCTGAGCTTCTCTTCGCTGATCCCGACGTAGCGGCCGTAGCGCACGACCAGCGGGCGTCCCAGGTACTGGGCGGCGAAGTACATGCAGTAGGAGCCCAGGAGGCTGCCGAAGGTGCCGCAGAGGATGGCGATGAGGATGCTCATCTCGCCTTTGCTGGCGAGGTACCCGGCAGGCGGCATGACCAGCTCACTGGGGACCGGGATCACCGAGCTTTCCATGGCCATGAGCAGGAAGATGCCCGGATAGCCCAGGTGTCCGATGGTGTTCGCCAGCCACTCCATTGCTTCGTGCATGGACGGTGTTCCTTGTGCGTGGAGAATAGTGAGCAGGAGCGCTATTCTACCCGATTCTCAGGCTCCAAGACCAGAGGCCGCGAGACTGCGCCGGCGCGATCACCGGTAATGGTGGGCCGGGATGCGCCACCGCCGCCCCCCGAAGCCAAGGCCTCGCCCGGCGCGACCCGCATGCCGTTTGCTGTTGCCGTCCGCCATTATTGCCCAACTCGGGCCGGGAGGAAATGCCATCGTGCCGAAGTGCAAGGTTGTCGTCACCGACTACATCGAGCTGGACCTCGACTGGGAAGTCGAGACCCTCGCCGCGTACCCGGATATCCAGTTCGAGTTCCACCAGCTCAAGCTGGCCCCCAAGGCCGAACTCATCGAGAAGGTCCAGGACGCCGACGTAATCGTGGTTAACATGGCCAAATTCGATGAGGAAGTCATCGCGGCCTGCCAAAGGTGCAGGCTGCTGATCCGCCACGGCATCGGCTATGATAACGTTGATGTGGCCGCCTGCACCAGGCACGGGATCCGCTTCGCCTACCAGCCGGACTATTGTGCTACCGAGGTGGCCGAGCAGGCGGTGGCGCTGATCTTCGGCTGCGCCCGCAAGCTGTTTTCAAGCCGCCGCATCCTGGAGGAAAGCAGCGCCACGCAGCAATGGGACTTCTCCACCCTGGGCGATATCCACCGCCTCATGGGCTCGACGTTGGGTATCATCGGCTGTGGCCGCATCGGCGGCCGAGTCTATCGCATCATGAAGGCCGTGGGCATGGACATCATGGTCTGCGACCCGTACATCGATGACCGCCAGAAGGGCGCCCTGGGTCTTCAGAAGACCTATGACCTGGACACGGTGCTCAAGGAGGCGGACGTGGTCACCATGCACACGCCGCTGAACGACGAGACGCGGTACATGGTCGACGAGGCGCAACTGCGGCTGATGAAACCCACCGCCTACCTGATCAACACCTCGCGCGGCGGGGTGATCCGGACCGAGGCGCTGGAGAAGGCGCTGCGGGAGCAGTGGATCGCCGGTGCGGGCATCGACGTGTATGAGGTGGAGCCCCCGCCGCGGGACATGGACCTGTTCAATCACGAGTCGGCCACGCTCTCGGCCCACCTGGGCTGGTGCTCGGTGGAGGCCGGCTGGGACATCCGCAAGAAGATCGTCGGTGACATTCTCGCCTGCCTCGACGGCCGTCCCCCGGCGAACACCGTGAACAAGGAGATCGACGAGGTACTGGGAGGGAAGGTGTACCGCGAGGTGTAGGCCGGCTCTGTCCAGCACGCCGCCGAACGGCCATCAGGTGGCGGGCATTCGCCCCCACCAGCCGGCTCGGGTGAGAGCGTCCTATGGGGGGGTGTCAGAATGCGTGTCGTTGGTGAGTACTGCATCTTCGGAGCGACGGAGATGCTCCTGGTCAGGCATCACGAGCTTGCTGGCGACTTGGCCGAGGCCATTGCGGCTGCGGGGGCGAGCGTGCCGGGAGGCGCTGCGGGTTCCGCGAATGCGTGCCCCACATCACTGCGCGCGGACCTTGCCGACCAGTTGCTCGCTCGCGGGTTCGCCCCACTTGTCGAGACCGTGAGCGTACCCCTGATGGGTAACGGTCGCCGGGCCGTTGCCGAGCTTGAGGACCTCGGCTTCGTCAGAGATCGCGTGGTCGTCCAGGCCCGGTTCGGCACGGCGGCAGAAGCGCTCCGTGACATCGCCGCCTTCCAGATCCTCAGCGACAGCGATAGGTGCGACGTCGGTGTCGAAATCGTCCCCTGTCACGGGCTGCATGCCCAGATGTCCAGTGGCGTTTCATACGGCGAGCAGCTCATCTACGACATCGAGCGGCTCAAACGGCACTTCCCCGCAGTGCCTGTCAAGGTGATTCTCGTCGACATCGACTGAACGTTCCGCCGCACCAACCCAGGAGGTTGTCATGCCCAACTACAACATCCCCGGCCCCAAGTCGGCCGAGTATCTTCAGATCTCCGAGCAGTTCGAGCCCGGCTGCACCAGCCAGCAGGCTCCCATCGTCTGGGAGAGCGCCGAAGGCTGCATCGTCACCGATGTCGACGGGAACAAGTACATCGACTGGACCTCGGGCGTCCTGGTGACCAATGTCGGCCACTGCCACCCGCATCATGTGAAGAAAATCCAGGATGCCGTGGCCCGACTCATGAACCCGTATGACTTCCCCACACCGGAGCGCGTCACGCTGGCCAGGCGGATCGTGGAGGCCATGCCCGCCTCGGCCAAGAACCTCGACACCTGCTTTTTGCTCACCACCGGCTCCGAGGCCACCGAGGCGGCCATGCGCGTGGCCAAGCACTACACCGGCAAGCATGAGATCATGTCTTTCTGGGGCGGCTTCCACGGCCGCACCTGGGGCGCCATGAGCATGGCCGGCAAGATGGGCACCAAGAAGCAGTGGGGGCCGCTGATGCCCGGCTGCCTCTACAGCCCCTACGCCTACTGCTACCGCTGCCCCTTCGGCCTTGAGCCCGAGACCTGCGATTTCCACTGTCAGACCTGGATGGACAGAACCGTCGAGACCGCCTCCACCGGCGATCTGGCCGCCGTCATCCTGGAGCCCTATCAGGGCGGCGCGGGGTTCATCTTCCCCCCTGACGGCTGGCTGACCCGGGTGCAGGAGTGGTGTCGCGACAAGGGCGTGCTGTTCATCGTGGACGAGGTGCAGGCGTCCTTCGGCCGCACGGGCAAGCTGTTTGCCATCGAGCACGAGGGTCTGTCGCCGAACATGCTGTGCCTGGGCAAGGGTATCGGCAGCGGCATTCCCACCGCGGCCCTCCTGGCCGAGCGCGGAATCATGTCCATCTTCGCCCCCGGCGAGATGAGCAGCACCACCGGCGGCAACCCGGTTTCGTGCGCGGCCGCCCATGCGGTGCTGGACATCATGGAGCAGGAGAAGCTGGTGGACAACTCCGCCACCGTGGGCGCCCACATGCTCTCTCGGCTGCGGCGGCTCTCCGAAAAGCACGAGGCCCTCGGCGACGTCCGGGGCAAGGGCCTCGTCATCGGCCTGGAGTTCGTGAAGGACAAAAAGAGCAAGGAGCCCGCGGCGGACCTGACCATGGAGGTCATCACGCGCATGTGCCGGCAGGGCGTGGTCTGCGGGCGCGTGGGCATCTACGGCAACGTCCTGCGCGTCGCTCCCCCGCTGGTCATCACCCTGGAGCAGGCCGACGAGAGCGTGGACATACTGGACCGAGTGCTGACCGAGATCGGGTAGCGGGTCGTGCCGTCTGCCGTCGTTGTGGGCCGTACCGAGGCCGGATGCACAGATGTCCCGTGCATCCGGCCTATCCGTTGGCGGTACCCCGTTCGCGAGCCGTCGTTGGGTCCGCTCTCGAACGCCGGTGACCGCCTCGGAGCCCGGTGGCATCGCCGGCCGCCCCTGCGCGAGATCGAGCGCGAACGCATGCTGCAGGGCATCTGAGGCCACGCGGCGAACATGTTTCTCGGCGCTCAGGGCCGCGGAGTGAGGAGGGCCCTGTGTCCAGACAGCTCTCTTCGCTACCCACCCCATTGACGGCGCGTCTCCCACCCACACGGGGGCCCTCCATGCCGAAGACCACGACCCAGATGGCCGACCACTTCTCCCTGGCACACTTCCTGGGCGGCCTCGAGGGATTCGCGCCGCCAACCGGCCGCTTCGACCCGTCGGGCTCCTGGCGGCACGGCTACCACATGCTCATGGGCATTGGAAAGGTCACCCGTCAGGGGATGCTCACCGTGGAGCGCACAGCGCTGGCGGACGGGACGGCACGCCTGCGGGCAGAATGCACCAAGAGGGCCTCCGGCGGCACTCAGCGGTATATCGCGCAGCTCCTGTGTGCGGCGGACGCGCTCTCGAGCCCCATGTCCTGGGAGCTGGAGACCTACCTGCTGGATGCCGAGGGCAAGGCCATCGCGGACAGCCGTCTGGATGAAGCCGGTCGTGCCGTGGACGGGGGGCTGGAGGTCACCACCGGCGGCAAAGCCCGCCACATCTCCGTCCCCGGTGCGTTCACCTTCCACTGGTCGCTGCTGGACGCTGTGCAGCGCCTGCCGGGCGGCGATGGCGCGCCGCTGGCCTTCACCCTCATCGACCGTCTCAACTGCCAGGTCAAGCCCGAGCAGACCCTGACCTTCGCCGAGGAAGCCGCTATCGAGCTGGGCGGACGCCTGGTGTGGGAAGAGGAGAAGCAGGAGCTGGATGCAGGAACGCTGTACAGGCCCGTGCAGCGGCGGCTGGAAGCTGTGGCCACCAAGCTCCGCTGCTACGAGCAGACAGGGACGGGCATCCTCCCCACGTTCTACTGGGTGGATGAGCGCGGCGAGCTGCTGATGGTGAGTTCCGGCCTCATCGCCTATGTCCATGCGGGAGAGGACGAGGCGTAGCGCCGTGCCGGAGGGCGCACGCCGTTCGCCGTGACTCGCCGTGACACAAGGAGCACGCACATGCCGGAGCATCCTCGGAGCACGCCGCAGGGCACACACGCCGTGAGCCGCCGGGAGTTCGTCAAGGCCGGTGCTCTCGGGTTGGGCGCACTGGCCGCGGGGCTGCGGGCGCCGGCCGTGCACGCCCAGGCGCGGCCCAACCTGCTGCTGATCCTCTGCGACCAGATGAACCTCGACGCCATGTCCGCACTGGGCCAGGCCTGCGTGGCTACGCCTAACCTGGATCGTCTCGCGGCCCGGGGCGTGACCTTCATGCAGTCACACAGCACCAACCCCGTCTGCTCGCCGGCCCGCAGCAGTGTGGTTACCGGCCGCATGCCCGTCGAGACGGGGGTCATCCACAACGACCTGCCGATCCGGCCGGGCATCCCCCACATCGGCCGGTGGCTTGGCGAGCGCGGCGGCTATGAGACGGTGTACTGCGGCAAGTGGCACCTTCCCCAGGGGTATGCCCCGCCGGGCCTGGCGGGCTTTCGCGTGCTTCCCACCGGAGGCGGGCAGGGCGCGGGAGACGACGGGTTCGTCTCCCGTAGTTGTGAGGCCTATCTGCGGAACCGCAGCGCTACCGGCCCATTCCTGATGGTGGCCTCATTCATGCAGCCCCACGACATCTGCTACTGGATGATCCATCCCGAGACCCTGGTGCCCGAGAACCTGCCTCTGCGCCACATCGCCGATCGGCTCCCGGAACTGCCGCCCAACCACGCCAGCAGACCGCCGGGGCCGCAGAGAATCGGGAACGGGTACGCCGGGTTCAAGACGGCGCTGCAGTGGCGGTACTACCTGTACTGCTACTACCGGATGGTGGAGATGCTGGACGCCGATGTCGGCCGCGTGCTGGATGCCCTGCAGGAGACCGGGCAGGCGCAGAACACCGTGGTGGTGTTCACCGCGGACCACGGAGAGGGCGCCGGGCGGCACGGGAATGTGCAGAAGTGGCACCCCTACGATGAGTCCATGAAGGTTCCCATGCTCTGGTCGTGGCCGGGCCAGGTCGCTGAGGGGCTCCAGGACGGTACGCATCTGGTCTCCGGGCTGGACGTGATGAGCACCTTCTGCGACTATGCCGGCATCGGGGCTCCCGATGGCGTCAGGGGGATAAGCCTGCGCCCGCTGCTGGAGGGCAGGCGAGTCACGTGGCGGGACCACCTGGTCTCCGAGTGGAAGGAGCAGGGGCGGATCGTGCGCACCGAGCGGTACAAGTACGTGATGGTTGAAGACGATCCGGCGGAGCAGCTCTTCGACATGCAGGCCGATCCGTGGGAGATGAGCAACCTGGTCGCCGAGCCCGCCCTGGCGGGCACCGTTGCCGAGCACAGGAAGCTGCTGGCCGAGTGGAACAGCAGGATGGACCCGGCACCCGTGGCCGGATGAGGCCGCCGGTCGGAGAAGGAGGGTCTCGATCGTGAGATCGCCATCATTGCTCGTGTGGGTCGGTCTGGCGCTTGCCTCGGCGGCCTCCGCTCAGCCGCGGGTGGCCAATCCCGGCTTCGAGCAGGACCGGTTCACCGTGTGGCCGGGCTATCTGCGCCACAACGGCGGCAGCATCGCCGGCTGGCAGGGAGGGAGCGGCGTCAACCCGATCTGGAAGGACCCGGACGCCCAGAAGGGCCCGGATGCCCCTTTCTGGGACAACGGCAGGCTCCCTGAGGGCAGGCAACTGGCCTTCATCCAGGGGCCGGGGAGGCTGACCCAGAGTGTCTCCGAGTTCGAGGCGGGCAAGACCTACCGGGTCCTCTTCCGCGAGAACGCCCGCGTCCACAAGCCTGCGCCTGAGGCGGCGTGGCCGCGAGTGCAGGTGACTTTGGGCGGGAATGTGATCGTCTCGCCCCACGAGGTGAGCCCGGTCACGAGACGTGACGACTTCACCGCCCCCTTCGTGCGGGTGGAGAGTGCCCCCTTCATCGCGCCCGCCGACGGTGCCTATGAGCTGGTCTTCGAGACGCTCCAGAAGGACAGTTCCACGATTCTGCTGGATGATGTGCACGTGGAGGAGGTCATGCCGGCGCCTTGAGCCGTTGCCGGCAGCGGTCAGGCGGCGCTGCGGGGCGAGATGGCTGCGTCTGCCGGGATGCCGGCAGGCGTCGCCGCATGGCAGACCCGATTGCGGCCCTGTTCCTTGGCCCGGTAGAGCGCCGAGTCGGCGGCCTCGAGCATGCTGTCCACGGTCTCATCGCCCGTGCCCGTGGCAACGCCGAGGCTCACCGTGATGGCCACCTCGCCGGCACGTGTCGCGATCGGGGTCGCGGCCACCTGCGCGCAGAGCCGCTCGTAGAGTGGCTCCTCGGGGGCATCGCGCGCGCCCGGAGCGACGATCACGAACTCCTCGCCTCCGTAGCGCCCCAGGGTGTCGTAGGCCCTGATCGCGGACTGTAGGATGGCCGAGAAGCCGCAGAGTACCTCGTCGCCCACCTGATGGCCGAAGCGATCGTTGACGCGCTTGAAGTGGTCTATGTCGCAGATGGCGACACTCACCGGCGTCTCCTGACGGCGGGCGCGGGCCAACTCCTTCCCCAGGCATCCCAGCACAGCACGGCGGTTGAGGATGCCGGTGAGGGCGTCGTGGGTGGCTTCATGTGCCAGGGCGCTCTTGGCGGCATTGAGGTCGGCCTGCAGATCCAGCATGCGCTCACCGACCTTGACCCTCGCCCGCAGCTCCTCCCTGTCGTAGGGCTTGGTGATGTAGTCATTGGCCCCGGCTTCCAGGCCGGTGACGATGCAGCGTTTCTCGCCCTCAGAGGTGAGGATGATGATATAGGGCGGGTCGGAGACCTCCGCCTCTCTCACCCGCCGACACACCTCCAGTCCGTCCATGCCCGGCATGTTCCAGTCCAGGATCACCAGTCTTGGGGCGTCCGGCTGCCGGAGCATGGCCCAGGCCGCGTGGCCGTCGTTCACCGGGACGGGTTCGAAGCCCCAGCGGCTCAACATCGCCTTCAGGATGGTACGCGAGGTCAGGTCGTCTTCAGCCATCAGGACGCGCAACGGTACTGTCCCCCATCGTCGGAATCTGGGCGGTCGGTCTCGACGCTCAGCACGGCTTGCCTCAGCCGGTCGAACTGGTGCTGCAGGCTCTGCAGGTGAGTGTCGGCCCCCTGTTCGGCGCCGGCACGGAGGGCGAGTTCGGCCTCGGTGGCCACGGCGCGCAGCGCCTCGGCTCCCACATTGCTGGCCGCCCCTTTGATGGTATGCGCCTGTCGCTGCGCACCCCTGATGTCCCCGGCAGCCAGAAGCTCGCGCAGCGCCTGCAGTTGGCGCGGGATGTCCTCCAGGAAGCTCTCGATTACCATCTCTGCCAGTTCCTCGTCGCCCTCGAGTCGATCCATCATGCCGGCGCGGTCGAACACCGGCGGGGAAGGCGGGCTGTCGGAGGGCTGAGCCGAGCCCTCGGTGGCCGACCTGACATAGAGAGCCTCCTGCCCGGGAAGCCAACGCCGCAGAGCTTCGGCCAGCGCCTGGGGAACCACGGGCTTGGTCACATAGTCGTTCATGCCGGCGGCGATGCATCGCTCGCGGTCACCCTGCATGGCGTGAGCCGTCATGGCGATGATCGGGATGGTGTGGTCCAGGACGGCCGAGCCCGGATCGCGGATAACCCGGGTCGCCTCCAGGCCGTCCATCTGCGGCATCTGCACATCCATCAAGACCAGATCGTACGGCAGGCTCTCCAGTGCCGTGATGACCTCGGTACCGTTGGCCGCGGTGTCGGCGCGGAGCCCGAATCTGCGCAGAATGCCCGCCGCGACCCGTTGATTGGTGATGTTGTCCTCGGCAAGCAGAATGCGCGCCGGCGCCAATCCGGGGCCGTCCGCCCCGGGCTCCGTGGTCGCCGTGACGCACCTTGGGTGCCACGGCTCTCCGGCCAGAGCGGCCGACACGACATCGGCAAGTGCCGCCCGCCCGACGGGCTTGTCCAGTGAGGCCACAAAGCCGTCGCCGTGCAGCCGCTCGCTGTCCACGTGATGACCCAGCGGCGTGAGCAGCACCAGGCGGATGCCACAGAGGTCTGCGCCACTGCCGATCGCGCGGCCGAGCGCGAAACCATCCATGCCGGGCATCTGCATGTCGATCAACGCCAGTTCCAGGGGCGCCCCGGCCGCGGCGGCCTCCCGGACTCTCCTGATGGCCTGTTCGCCGCCGGCGGCCTCGGTGACACACAGCCCCCAGGCCGTCAGCACGGCTCGCAGCGAGTCGCGGCTGGTGGCGTTGTCGTCCACGACCAGTACCCGCCGCCCGGCCACGGCGCACTCCGGTCCACTTCGTGTCACGTGGCCGGCCGCCTGTCGCGGCTCCAGGCGGGCGGTGAACCAGAACTCCGACCCGACGCCCGCCTTGCTGTACACCCCGATGCGCCCGCCCATCATCTCCGCGAGGCGCCTGGAGATGGCCAGGCCCAGCCCTGTGCCGCCGAAGCGTCGCGTGGTGGAGGCGTCCACCTGAGAGAAGCTGGTGAACAGCCGGCCCAGGGCGTCCTGTGGAATCCCGATGCCCGTGTCGCGCACCGAAAACCGAAGGATGACCTCCTCGTCGGATTGCTCCTGCACCCCGACATACACCGAGACCTCACCGCGCTCGGTGAACTTGAGCGCATTGCCGGCGAGGTTCGTCAGCACCTGGCGCAGTCTGCCCGGGTCTCCCCGCAGCAGTTCGGGTGTTCCGGGCTCGAGGGCACAGACGAACTCGAGGCCCCTGTCCCGGGCGCGAACACCCATCATAGCCGCGAAGTCGTCCAGCAAGGCGCTCAGGTCGAAGTCCAGGACCTCCAGCTCCATGTGTCCCGCCTCGACCTTGCTCAGGTCGAGGATGTCGTTGATCAGGTCCAACAGGGCCTGAGCGCTGGAGAGCGAGGTCTCGGCATACCGCCGCTGCTCCTCGTCCAGGTCGGTCTCCAGAAGCAGCCCCGTCATGCCCAGCACGCCGTTCATCGGCGTGCGAATCTCGTGGCTCATGTTGGCCAGGAACTCGCTCTTGGCGGCAC
>CAYRFY010000077.1:0-17258 GCA_964423635.1 uncultured Armatimonadia bacterium
TCGCTATCTCGCTCCGCGAGATTGACGCTCAGAATGACAGAAGCCGGGCCGGCCGGGCTTTGCGGCCGGACCTCCAGGCTGTCCATCCTGTCCGCTTGTAGGTCCCCGCCGCTCGCGCTATCCGCTTTCGGCAACCACCAGCCTTAGCCTCAGCTCATCACCGTCGGCATCCACCTGGATGGTGTCCCCCTGGCCGAATTCGCCGCGCAGGATTGCGCTGGAGATGGGGTTCTCCACCATCTTCTGGATGACGCGTCGCAGGGGTCGGGCGCCGTAGAGCGGGTCGTAGCCCTCGTGGGCCAGTAGCGTCTTGGCGGCGTCGGTGGCCACGAGCGACATACCCCGCTGCGCCAGGGCCGAATTGACCCGCCCCAGCATCAGGTCGACGATGCCGAGGATCTCGTGCCGGGTGAGGGCGTGGAACACGATGATCTCGTCGATGCGGTTGAGCAGCTCGGGACGGAACACGTCCCGCAGGGCGGTGACCACATTGCTCCGCGTGGTCTCGTAGTGCTCCTGTCTCTGCTGCTCGTTCCATTCCTGCTCCGGGGGCTCGATATACTGGCTGCCGATATTGGAGGTCATGATCAGCACGGTGTTGGAAAAACTCACCAAGCGGCCGGTGTTGTCCGTGAGCCTGCCGTCCTCCAGGATCTGCAGCAGGATGTTGAACACGTCGGGATGCGCCTTCTCGATCTCGTCCAGGAGCACGACACGGTAGGGCCTGCGTCGCACGGCCTCGGTGAGCTGGCCGCCCTCCTCATAGCCCACGTAACCCGGGGGCGCCCCGATGAGCCGCGAGACGGCGTGGCGCTCCATGTACTCGGACATGTCGATGCGCACCATGGCCTCTTCATCATCGAACATGAACTCGGCCAGCGCCTTGGCCAGCTCCGTCTTGCCCACACCTGTGGGGCCGAGGAAGATGAAGGAGCCGATGGGGCGCCGCGGGTCGCTCAGGCCGGCGCGGGAACGGCGGATGGCCTCGCACACGGCCGTGACCGCCTCGTCCTGCCCCTTGACGCGCTCGTGGATGCGGGCCTCCATCTGCAGCAGCTTCTGGGCCTCCTGCTCGAACATCCGCGTGACGGGAATGCCCGTCCACTGCGAGACGATACCCGCCACGTCCTCGGCATCCACCACATCGTCGATGCTCTCTACCCCGGCCCATTTGTCTTCGGCCGCGGGCAGCTTGGCCTCCAGCTCGTCCAGGCGCCTCTTGCAGCGCTCGGCTTCCTCGTAATTGCCGCGCCCCACGGCCTCCTGGCCCTTTTGGGAGAGCTGGGCGATCTCCTGGCGCAGGGCCTCGGGGCGCGGGGGTAGATCGTAGGTGTCGATGCGCAGCTTGCTGGCGGCCTCGTCGATGAGGTCGATGGCCTTGTCCGGCAGGTAGCGGTCGGTGATATAGCGCTCCGAGAGCTCGGCGGCGGCCTCCAGGGCGTCGTCTGAGATCTTGACGCCGTGATGCTCCTCGTAGCGGGGGCGCAGGCCCTGGAGGATGAGCACGGTGTCGTCGACGCTGGGCTCCTCCACGAATACCAACTGGAAACGGCGCTCCAGTGCCGGGTTCTTCTCGATGTTTTCGCGGTACTCGTCCAGGGTAGTGGCGCCGATGCAGCGCAGCTCACCCCGTGCCAGCGCGGGCTTCATCATATTGGAGGCGTCCATGGCGCCCTCGGCGGCTCCGGCGCCGATCACGGTATGGATCTCGTCGATGAACACGATGATCTCGCCCTGGGCGGCGCGGATCTCGTCGATGACGCCCTTGAGGCGCTCCTCGAACTCGCCGCGGTACTTGCTGCCCGCCACCAGACTCCCCAGGTCCAGGGAGACGACCTTCTTGCCGCGCAGCATCTCCGGGACCCCGCCGGAAACGATCTCCTGAGCCAGGCCCTCGGCGATGGCCGTCTTGCCCACGCCGGGATCGCCGATGAGCACGGGGTTGTTCTTGGTCCGCCGCGACAGCACCTGGACCACGCGCCGGATCTCCTGATCGCGGCCGATCACCGGGTCCAGCTTGCCTTCTTGAGCGAGCTGCGTCAGGTCCCGGGAATACTTGGCCAGCGCCTCATACTTGGATTCGGCCCCGGCGTCGGTGACCTGGTGGCTTCCGCGGATGCCTTGCAGAGCCCCCAGCACGCTTTCGGAGCTCAGGCCGGCGGCCGCAAGAAGCTTCGAAGCCGCCGTCTGGCCGTCCTCGAGGATCGCCAGCAGCAGGTGCTCGCTGGCGATATACTGATCGCCCATGCGCCGGCAGACTTCCCAGGCCTGGTCGAACACCCGCTGGGCGTGGGGGGTGATGTAGATCTGCTGGCCGTCGCCGGAAACCTGCACCTGCGGCCTTTGGCCCAGCTCCCGTTCGAGCCTGGCCTTCAGATCGGCCACATCCGCGTTCAGACTCTGCAAGATACGCGGCGTCAGGCCGTCCTCCTGCTCCAGCATGGCAAGCAGGAGGTGCTCCACATCGAGCTGATTGTGGTGGTAGCGTTGCAGGAGCTGCTGGCTGTCGGCAAGGGCCTCTTTGGCCTTGTTGGTAAAGCGCTCAAAGTCCATGACTGATCACTTCGCAATAGGGGCGAGGTCACTCGCTTGCAGGTAGGTCGGTCGTCGCGACCGACACCGCTCACGCGTCGGTTTGCTCGCCTTCCAGTATCTCGATGGCTTCCTGCAGCCGGTCCAGTGGTACCAGCACCCGGCTGGGGACGGATGGCATGTTGCCCAGCGTCCCCCACACGGCCACAGTGTTGGTCGGTACCTGCATGGCGGGGATGCCGGCGGCCTTCAGCTCCGCCACAGTCGCGGCGGCCAGAGCGCTGCCGGTGCCCGTTTCCCCATGGAACACCGCCGCCACGCCGAACCCCTGGTACTCTTCGCCGACGGCCATGCTCAGTCCCTCTCGATCGTGCCGCTATGTACTGTGCAGGCGTGCCTGCTCGACCATCCTGTCGGGTGCAGGTCCGGTCGGGATTCCTGGCCGGACCTCTACGCGCCTTCGTCGTTGGTGGTGATCTCGATGCGTACCGGATGGCCGGCCGGGAGCTTCTTGGGGCCGTGTTCCAGGACTTCGTGCAGCCTCTCGATCTCTCCCTGCAGGTCCTCGATCTGGTCCAGGAGCTTGAGCACGACCTCCACACCGGCGAGGTTCACGCCCATCTCCTGGGTGAGTCTTTGTATCTGTCGCAGGCGCTGGATGTCGCGCTCCGAGTACAGGCGGACATTGCTGCCGCTGCGTTGCGGATGCAAGAGCCCCAGCCGTTCGTAGGTGCGGAGGGTCTGGGGATGGCACTGCACCAGACGCGCGGCGACACTGATGAAGTAGACAGGTTCGTCGTTTCTGGCCGGCATACTGCACCTCCACGTCTGTTCCATTGCGGTGGCTCTGTCGGGCCGTTCACCTTCACGGACCGGCGGCGTCCCATGGCCGAAGCTGTGGGGGTGTTCCCCTCATCCGCCCGGTGGGAGAGGCGTGGCAGCCGCCGACGCCGTTGACGTCGCCGTTGACTCGCGACTCGCGACTCGCGACCGCCGTCAAGCCCCTACAGCTCCGTCTTCAGGTCTGCCCTGGGGTCTTCTTCCGTGACCTTCTGCAGCTCTTCCAGCAATTCGCGCTGCTCGGGCGTGAGACGCCTGGGGGGCGTGATCGTCACGGTGACGAACTGGTCGGCCCGCCCCTTGCCGCCGGGCAGGGCGGGGCCCTGGCCCTTGAGGCGGAATCGCTGTCCGCTGCGGGTCCCGGCGGGGATCTTCAGATTCACCGCTCCATCGATGGTCGGGACCGGGATCTTGCCTCCGAGAGCGGCCTCGGTCAGGGAGATAGGGAGCTGGACCTCGATGTCATCGCCGGAGCGCTGAAACAGCGGATGCTCGGCCACCTTCATCGCGAGGATCAGATCGCCATTGGGGCCACCGCGCAGGCCGCGGCCACCTTCGGAGGCCAGGCGGATCTTGCTGCCCGTCCGGACCCCCGGGGGGATCTTGACCTTGAGCTTGCGTTCCCTGAGCACCTCACCGGCTCCGCGGCACTTGGGGCACTGGGACTGGATCACCTCGCCGCTCCCCTGACACTGGGGGCAGGCGGCGCCCATCCCAAACAGCCCGCCACGTGAGCTCTGACCCGTACCGTTGCAGGCCGGACACGTACTTGCCACGCCCCCGAGGCCTTCGCACTCCGGGCAGCGGTCGGCGATGCTGAGGGTGAGTTGTTTCTCCGTGCCCCGGATGGCCTCGGCGAAGGTGAGGCCCAGCTCGTGGGCGATGTCCGGGCCGCGCTCGGGCTGTGGACGCCGGGTCTTGGCCCGTTGCCGCCCCGCCGCCTGGCCCAGATTCCCGAAGATGGTGCCGAAGATGTCCTCGAAGCCGCCGGCGCCGTATTGCTGGTAGACGAAGTCGCCAAAGTCGCCTTCCTGCCACTGTCCGGTCTGCTGGGCCTGTTGCCAGGCGTTGCCGTACTGGTCGTACTTCTGGCGCTTCTCCGGGTCGCTGAGTACCTCGTAGGCCTGGCTGATGTGCTTGTAGCGTGCCTCGGCGTCCTTGTCGCCCGGATTGACGTCCGGGTGGTACTTGCGGGCCGCCTTGCGGTACGCCTTCTTTATCTCATCCTGTGTGGCGCCGCGCTGGACGCCCAGCAGGTCATAGAAGTCGGCTGTTGTTTCCATGGGTACTCACCGAACTTTGGTTTGCGAACGCGCGTTGCGGCCGCGGTCCGCCTCAATCCACAGTGATCTCGATACGGCCGCCGTCCCCGGGTGCCACGCGTTGCACGATGACCCGCAAGACCCCCTGTTGCAGCCTGGCGTTGACTCGTCCAAAGTCGGCGTCCGAGGGCAGGGGAATCACGCGGGAGAAGCGGCCGTGCCGGCGCTCGCCGCGCACCAGTCTCGCCTGCTCCCGGCCGGGGCGCTCGCGGTGCCCGGACACGATCAGGGCTCCGCCCTCGGCGTAGACCTTCAGATCGGTCTTGCTCGCGCCGGGGAGGTCGAGGGTGATGGTATAGGCCCGGTCATCCTGCGCCACGTCCGTTTCGGGCGCGAAACCCGGCTCGGCGGCCGGCGACTGCCGCCACGCCCGGGCCTCGCGGAACGCCCGGTCGAACTGCTCCTGCAGTTGTAGCAGATCTCGAACTGTTCTCATGGTATGGCTCCGCGCTATCTTGTCAGGGTGACCGTCAGCAGCCCGTCCTCCAGCCTCGCCTGCACGTCGCGGGGAGCCCCGGTGAGGGTGAAGGCCCGGGAGAACGCCCCTTGGGGGCGCTGGCGCTCCAGGTACCGCCCGGGGTCCCGGGTGGCCGGGCGCGAGCCGGTGATGGTCAGGACATTGCCCTCCACTTGTGCCTCCACGTCGTCCGCTCCGAGGCCCGGTACTTCCACCTCGACAATGACGGCCTCGGGTGTGGACCAGATGTCGGCCCGGGGCACCCAGGGCACCGCAGGCCCCGGTCGGTGTGTTTCGACAAAGGTTGCGTCCAGCAGGTCACGGAGCCGTGCCCTGAGCCGGGCGCCCTCACGGATTGGGTCGTCAGGAAACCCTCGCATTGCTGCCTCGCAGTCTCGGCCCCCGCCCGTCTGTCCTCGGTGGCCGTCCGTCGTCGACGTATGGAAGGGCCGGGTGTGCAGTCGGTGCGAAGTCTGCTTCGCCGCACACTCGGCCCGGTCGTTCGCCGTTGCCGTACTCCCCCTCCTCCCGTCTCGCCCGCCGTTTGGGCGAGTAAGGGGGAGGGGGCGCGGGATGAGGCGCCTTTGGGCGTCCAGCTCCAGGAAGGCTCCTCACCCCCGTTCCCCGTCTCCTGTAACGTCCGGGTAGAGGGGGTGAACGACCGGCGCCAGCCCGAGGCCCGTCGCCGCCGTTGCCGTGCTCCCCCTCCTCCCGTCTCGCCCGCCGTTTGGGCGAGTAAGGAAGGGGGCGGGGGGTGAGGCGCCTTTGGCCGTCTGCCGCCTCACCCTCGGCGATGGGCGGTCCATCCCGACGGCACCCGTTGGCGCCCTACTTGTCCTCGGCCTCGAACTCGCCCTCGATCACTTCATCGCCCTGTGAGGGACCTCCGTCCGCCGGGCCGCCGGTCGTGCCCTCGGCCGCCTGGCTCTGGGCTTCGGCCGCCCCCGCGGCCTCGTACATCCGCTGGGAGACGGCGGAGAACTCCTGGTTGGCCGCCTCGATCGCCGCCCGGATGGCCTCAGGGTCGTCGCCCTTGGCCGCCTCACGCAGGGCCTCGATCTTCTCCGTGATCGCCTGCTTCTCCGGGTCGCCCACCTTGTCCCCGAGCTCCTTGAGCGTCTTCTCGAGCTGGTAGGCCACCTGGTCGCCCTGATTGCGGGCGTCGGCGATTTCCTTGAACTTCTCGTCCTCGGCCTTGTGTGCGTCGGCCTCCTGGACCATCCGCTTCACATCGTCATCGGAGAGCTGGCCCGAGCCGGTGATGGTGATCTCCTGCTCCTTGGAGGTGGCCTTGTCCTTGGCCGCGACCTTGAGGATGCCGTTGGCGTCGATGTCGAAGGTGACCTCGATCTGTGGCATGCCCCGCGGAGCCGGCGGGATTCCGGTAAGGTGGAACTTGCCCAGCGACTTATTCTGGCTGGCCCGAGTGCGCTCGCCCTGCAGCACGTGGACCTCGACGGTGGTCTGCATGTCCGAGGCCGTGCTGTAGACGCGGGTCTCCCGAGTCGGGATGTTGGTGTTGCGCTTGATCACGTGGTCCATCACGTCGCCCAGGGTCTCGACGCCGAGGGTGAGGGGCGTCACGTCCATCAGGACGATGTTCTGGGTCTCGTCGCCCGCCAGCAGCGCGCCCTGGATGGCGGCACCGACGGCCACGACCTCGTCGGGGTTGATGCCCTTCTTGGGGTCACGGCCGGTGAGGCGCTTGACCATCTCCTGCACCATCGGGATGCGCGTGGAGCCACCGACGAGGATGACCTCATCCACCTCACCGTACTTGAGGTCGGCCTCCTTCATGGAGTCCTCCACGGCCTCGCGGGTCTTCTCCACCAGATCGCCGATGAGCTCCTCCAGCTTCGCCCGGGTGAGGCTCATCTCAAGGTGCTTGGGGCCCTCGCCCTCGACATTGGTGATGAACGGGAGACTGATGCTGGTCGTCACCTGTGTGGACAGCTCGCACTTGGCCTTCTCGGCGGCTTCCTTCAGACGCTGATGGGCCTGAGGGTCCTTGCGCAGATCGACGCCGCTTTCTTTCTTGAACTCATTGACCAGGTGGTCGATGATCCGGGCGTCGAAGTCGTCGCCGCCCAGGCGGGTGTCACCGGAGGTGGCCAGCACCTGATAGGCGTCCCGGTCGTCGCCGCCGATTTCAACCTCGAGGATCGAGACATCGAAGGTGCCGCCGCCCAGGTCGTAGACCAGGATCGTGGCCTCCTTCTTCTCGGACTTCCAGCCGTAGGCCAGGGCCGCGGCGGTGGGCTCGTTGATGATGCGCAGGACCTCGAGCCCCGCGATCTCGCCGGCCTGCTTGGTGGCGGTGCGCTGGGTGTCGTCGAAGTACGCCGGAACGGTGATGACGGCCTGCTTCACTTCCTCGCCAAGGTAGGCTTCCGCATCGGCCTTGATCTTGGCCAGGATCATCGAGGAGATCTGCTCGGGCGTGTAGTCCTTGCCGTCGATGGTGATCTTCTCGCGGGTGCCCACCTTGCGCTTGATCGAGGCGATGGTGCGGTCGGGATTGAGAATCGCCTGGCGCTTGGCGCCCTGCCCCACCAGTCGCTCGCCGGTCTTGGAGAAGCCCACGACAGAGGGGGTGGTGCGGGCGCCATCAGAGTTGACGATGACGGTCGGGTCGCCGGCCTCTACCACCGCCACGCAGGAATTGGTTGTGCCAAGATCGATACCAACGGCCTTCGCCATGGTATGTCCCACCTTTCAATCAGAGGGGTGGTGGGCCGGCGCCCAGAGGCGGTCCCACCGATTAGACATAGGATGCGGGAGAGCCCGCGTTGCTTCCAACAGCGGCATTATAATGGTTGAGCGTATTACTGTCAAGGCGCTTGACAAGATATCTGCCGCGCCCCACAACACCCCGAAAGACCCACCCACAGCCCTGCGCCCTTCACCCCGAAAGTCTTGACAGCGAAAGCGGAGTCGCTATAATAATTGCGCAATCACGAAACAAGGATACTCCCGGCATGGACCACAGACTCTGCGAGATGCACGCCAACACCTGCCGCGCGCTGTCTCACCCCAAGCGCGTCGAGATACTCAATCGTCTCCGCGAGGGCGAGAAGTCCGTGGGGACCCTCGTGGACGAGATGGGAATCAGCAAGTCCAATGTGTCCCAGCATCTCGCCCTGCTCCGCCAGGTGGGCGCCGTCACCTTTCGCCGCGACGGTCAGACCCTCTATTATCGTGTGGCCAACCCCAAGATCCTCCAGGCCTGCGACTTGATGAAGCAGGTTCTGCTGGAGCGCCTCGAGACCATCGAGGCCATCGCCCGGGGTGAGGGCGCCGACGAGGACACGGAGTAGCCAGAGCCGAGGGCACAAAGGCGGACGCTCGGCTTGGCCGTACTTGCGTATATTCGCAAGAAAGCAACATAACCCAGGAGGCCCACGCCATGGCCTGTCACGACTGCACAACCCAATGCTCATCGCTCGGCAACGCGGAGCGCCGCGCCAAGTGGCACTCCTGGATGTGGTGGCTCTTGCCCGTCGTCATCGGCCTGGGCTGGGTGTACCCCGTGGTCGGTGTGATCGTGCCCTTCTGCTGGATCGGCGCGCTGGTAATGGCCTCCTTCCGCGGCCGAGTGTGGTGTGACTATATGTGTCCCCGGGCCGGTCTGCACGACCATGTCGTCACCAAGATCCGTAGGAGCCGCACGGTGCCGGCCTTCTTCAAGCATCCGGCGGTGCGCATCGGCGTTCTCGCCTTCTTCATGTCGGTCCTCGCCATCCGTCTCCCGGCCGTGTGGGGCGACTGGGCGGCAGTCGGAGGCGTCTTCGTCTTCCTACTGACCGCCACCACCATCGCCTCGGTCCTGATGGGCGTCCTGCTGCACCAACGCGCCTGGTGCACCATCTGCCCCGCGGGGACGATGGCCAACTGGATCGGTCGGGGCAAGGGCCCGGCATTGCGGATGGACCAGGACGCCTGCACCGATTGCGGGGCCTGCGCGGCGGTGTGTCCCCTGGATCTGCGCCCGCGGGATCAGCTCCGCTCCGGGAGCACCCCGCCCGCAGACTGCCTCAAGTGCGGTCTGTGCGTGGATCGGTGCCCCAAGGACGCGCTGGCGCTGGCGGCGCGGGGCGAGGCGCCGCCGGAGACGATGAGAGAGGCCGGGTAGTGGAGCCTGTCGGCACAGTCCGTCCGCCCCTGCGGGTGCCCGCGGCGGTGTGACTTGCCGTGTTCAACTCCGTTGCTCGTGCCGAGATAGGGCGTTCATGAGACCATTGCGCCACGTATCCTGCGCCTCTTGGGCTATGGCACCGAGGCACGCAGGAGGCCCGATTGACTCGGCCGACAGGCTCAAGTGGCTCCCGATTGTGTCAGGGGATGCGAAGACCGCGTGGCGCCGTCCACAGCGCCTCGGCGGGCGGCGGTTGGACGTACCTTGACGTTCCGGGCCGGGGCGCCCTCATGGGGGGGCGAAGAGGCCCCGAGCCCTCGCGGGGGAGCCGTCCTGACCCTGGAGGGTGCGCTCTGGAAGATGACCTCAAAGCGCGCATCCGCCACATTTTCGCCTCGGAAAAGCGGCTTGACGGCCATTCACGCCGGGATTATAGTGTAGCCCCGTGCAAGTTGTCGCAGCTAAACTTCGACACGCGCCAGCCCACGGGAGGGGCTGGCGCGCGCTATCTGTCCGTCCTTGGGGCCGGCAGGTCCACGGGTCAGAGGACCTCGGCGGGCCATGGGAGCACCCCCAGATGACCACGGTATCCGGGCCGTCGCTATCGGGCCCGATCATGCCCTGGGATCACCGCGCTCTTCCTCGCAGCTCCCCATCCGGCGCCCGGCGGTCGTGGGCATCCCGCGACCGCGAGGTCCGGGTCCCCGGGCCCGCTGCGGTTCTTCGTGTCCCCCCGTCATTCCGGGGCGTCCTGTGCCGCCTCGGCCCCTGCGCTTCGGGTCCTCGGGCCCGGACTTACACGGCAATACCTCGTTGGAGGGTCTCCGATGGTTGCTGGTACCGGCGAAAGCGATGTCCTGCTTAGCGAGAACGCGCTCACAGTCCTCCGCCGTCGCTATCTGAAGCGGGACGCCGAGGGCAACCCCACAGAGACCCCTCAGGACATGTTCCGGCGCGTGGCGGTGAACATCGCCGCTGCGGACGCCGGCTACGGTGCCACGGAGGCGCAGATCGCCGCGCGCGCCGACGAGTTCTACGGCGCCATGGCCAAGGGCGACTTCATGCCCAACAGCCCCACGCTGATGAACGCCGGCCGCGACTTCCAGCAGCTCTCGGCCTGCTTCGTGCTCCCCATCGAGGACTCGATGGAGAGCATCTTCGATGCCGTCAAGGACACCGCCATGATCCACAAGAGCGGCGGCGGCACCGGCTTTTCGTTCTCGCGCCTGCGGCCCAAGGACGATATCGTCAACTCCACCCAGGGCGTGTCCAGCGGACCTTTGTCCTTCATGCAGGTGTTTAATGCCGCCACCGAGGCCATCAAGCAGGGCGGCACCCGGCGGGGGGCCAACATGGCCGTCCTGCGCGTGGACCACCCGGACATCCGTTCCTTCATCACTTTCAAGAACGACCTGTCGCGGCTGACGAACTTCAACATCTCGGTGGCCCTCACCGAGGAGTTCATGCGCAAGGTGCGCATCGACGGCACCTATGAACTCATCAACCCGCGCAATGATGCGCCGGTGGAGAGCGTGCGGGCCAAGGAGATCTTCGACCTGATCGTGGAAAGTGCCTGGCAGACCGGGGAGCCGGGCCTGCTGTTCCTCGATCGGCTCAATGCGGACAACCCCACTCCCGAGGTGGGGCAGATCGAGAGCACGAATCCCTGCGGCGAGCAGCCACTGCTGCCCTACGAATCGTGCAATCTGGGCTCGATCAACCTGCTGAACATGGTGCGCGGGCCGCTCTTGTCGGCCGAGATCGACTGGGAGCATCTGCGCGCCACGGTGCATAGCGCCGTGCGCTTCCTGGACAATGTCATCGACGCCAACCGGTTCCCGCTGCCCGCGATCGAGGAACGAACCCGGGCGAACCGCAAGATCGGTCTGGGGATCATGGGTTTCGCGGACATGCTCATCATGATGGGCATCCCGTACAACGCCGAGGAGGCCGTGGAGACCGCTCAGAAAGTGATGCGCTTCATCCGCGACGAGGCCCGTAGCGCCTCCGAGGCCCTGGCGCAGGAGCGCGGATGCTTCCCCAACTGGGAGGGCAGCGTCTTTGCGCGGGAAAACGGCGGCCGCAAGCAGCGCAATGCCACGGTGACCACGATCGCCCCTACGGGGACCATCAGCATCATCGCCGGTGCCTCCAGCGGCTGTGAGCCCCTGTTTGCCGTGGCCTTCAGCCGCCACGTGCTGGATGACGACGAGCTCATCGAGGTTAGCCCGCTGTTCGAGCAGGCCTCCAAGGACCGGGGCATCTACACGCCGGAGCTGATCAAGGAGATCGCGGCCAAGGGCTCCCTGCACGACGTGGTGGGCGTGCCGGCGGACCTCAAGCGCGTCTTCGTCACCGCCCACGACATCACCCCTGAATGGCACCTGCGCATTCAGGCCGCCTTCCAGCTCTACACGGACAATGCGGTCTCCAAGACGGTGAACTTCCCCAAGGAGGCCACCCGCGAGCAGGTGGCGGAGGCCTACAACCTGGCTTACGACCTGGGGTGCAAGGGGGTCACCATCTACCGCGACGGCTGCCGCGAGAACCAGGTGCTGACCACCGGCAAGACCGGCGCGGCGGCCGGTGAAGCCGAGGCGGCGCCGGCCACCATGGAACCCCGCGACCGGCCAGACCTCATCACAGGCAGCACCAGAGCCATGATGACCGGCTGCGGGAAGATGTACATCACCATCAATGAGGACCCCAGGGGGCCGTTCGAGGTGTTCGGGAACATGGGGAAGGCCGGGGGCTGCGCGGCCAGCCAGACCGAGGCCGTCGCGCGCCTGATCTCCCTGGCCCTGCGCTCCGGCATCCCGTCGGAGCATATCATCCGCCAGCTCAAGGGCATCAGTTGCCACATGCCCGCCTGGGCGCCCGGCGGCGGCAAGATACTCTCTTGCGCCGACGCCTTCGCCAAGGCCCTCGAGTCGTGCACGCAACTGGAGGACCCGCAGCTCGCCATCGACTTCAACGGCGACAGCTTTGGGCACGCGGGCGCCTGTCCGGATTGCGGCGGGACGCTCAGCCACGAGTCCGGCTGCCTGGTCTGCCACGACTGCGGCTACTCGCAGTGTGAGTGACGGTTCAGCCCCGACTCGCCGACTCTTACAGTTGGGCGGTACACGCAAAGAGGCCAGGCCACCCGGGAGCGAACCGGATAGCCTGGCCTCTTTGGTTGTGTAGAGAACTCGCTCCGGTCTGAGTGGCCTCGGGGCTATGCAGATCCCACCGGCCGCCGGTCAGCGGGTAACAGGCAAAAAGTCGGTCTTTCTCACCAGTTCCGCCGCCCGCTGCAGCGTTTCCAGCGTCCCGGCGTCGGACCAGTCGCAGTCGAGGGTGTCGTACTGCAGAAGCCCCCGGGCAAGATAGGCGTTCTGCACGTCGGTGATCTCGTACTGATTGCGCTCCGAAAGCTGCAGGGTCGGCAGGATGTCCCACACCGCCGCATCCATCATGTACACCCCGATGATGGCGTACGGCGAGGGGGACACCTTCGGCTTCTCGATGACCTGCACGATCTTGCCCTCATCGTCGAACCGGGGCACACCAAACCGCTCCGGGTCGGGGACCTCCTTGAGCAGGATCCGCATCCCCTGCTCCTGCCGGCGGAAGCGGTCGACATAGGGCTTGATGGAGCCGTTGAGGATATTGTCGCCCAGCATCAGGACACAGGGCTCGCGGGCCACGAAATGCTCGGCGCGGCGCAGAGCGTCGGCGATACCCCGCGGCTCGGCCTGGTAGGTGAAGTACAGGTGCTCCAGGCCGAACTCGCTGCCGTCGTGGAGAAGCTCCAGGAAGTCGCCGGGCTTATTGCCACCGGTGACGATCATGATATCCCGGATCCCGGCATCGACCAGGGAGTGCATGGGGTAGTAGACCATGGGAAACGCACCCACAGGCAGCAGGTGCTTGTTGGTCACTCGGGTCATGGGCTGCAGCCGAGTGCCCAGCCCCCCCACGAGGATGACGCCCTTCATATGGATCGCTCCTTGTGGCGGCGACCGGAGGCGCCGCTCTTACGGCAACTGGCTCGCCGCCGTCACAACCCGGTAGCCTTCAGGCCCCATACCCAACGCGTCGCAGAAGTGCTTCTTGCCGCACGCGATCCTCCGGCGCTCGTCGGGATGCAGCCGATCCAGGTCCGTCGTGCTCTTGGTCTCCCGAACGAGGTAGAGCAGCGGCTCTACGTCGGCCTCGGGGCTGCGCATGACGATGGCCCAATCGGGGTTGTACTCGCCGATGGGCGTCGTCACCGTGAACCAGTGCGGCAGCTTCACGTAGAGGATGATGTCCTCTCGGCTCTCGAGGTCCCGCACGAAGTCCGCTTCGGGGCCGGACTCGCAGACCACCTGATCGTAGTAGGACTTGGCGGCGGGCTGCAGGTGCTCCCGCCAACTCTCGAAGTCCTCCTCCAGCAGGTCCATCTCGTACCACTCGCCGATCTTCTCGTACTCGATGCCCCGTACGAGCTGGTCGGCCAGGTGTCGCTTGATGATCCCCGTGGCGACGGCGGCGAACTCCTGCGGGTTGCGCAGACCGGCCTCCCGGTTCCTCGTCCCGCGGAACACCTCCAGAAGCGTCTGCCTCGTCAGCCGCATGGGCGGGCTGGTCTGCAGCATGAGGTGCTCCATCGCCCGCAACACCTGAATCGGGCTGTGGACCTCCGCCTCGGCCGCCGCCGACCTCGTTCCGATCTGCACCGCCTCGAAGCCCAGCTCCCCCACCTGCACCATCCCCGTGTCGATCCGCACCCTCGGAGCCGAGATCGTCTGCCGGTCCAACTCATGCACCACATCGGCCACCAGTCGCTCCGTGTCGATGTGCACACAGTAGCGGGTCTTGTGCTTGATACGCTCCCAAAGCTCTCTGAAGTCCTCCCGCAGCCGGTACTCCTTGCGGGGGTGGACCGTCACTCGCGCCCCGGCGTCGAGTGGCTTGTGCATAGCATCCCGGCGGCCGAACTCCTGCTCCACCTCGTCCTGCAGATGCCGCACATAGTCCTCGTAACTCTCGTTCGCCACCACCGTCAGCACATTGGCCTCGGGCTCTCGCACTCGCTCGCCCTGCTGGTTGACGGCCAGGCGGACGCCCCGACCGATCTCCTGTCGCTTCTTCATCTCGCTGGCGGTCTGGTGCAGCGTGCAAATCTGGAACACATTGGGGTTGTCCCAGCCCTCCCGGAGGGCGGAATGGCTGAAGATGAAGCAGTGCGGGTCCTCGAAGGACAGCAGACGCTCCTTGTCCCGCATGATGAGGTCGTAGGCGTCCTGGTCCTTCTGCGTCTCGCCGGACTTGCTGTCCTCCAGGATCACCTCGCCCGCCTTGGTTCGGCGCTGGGCGAAGTACGCCGCCTGCACGGCCTCCGGTTCCAGGCCCTGCCAGGAATCCAGCGTGTGGCGTTGGGCCATGAACGCCTGATCGAACAGCCGCCGGATGATGGCGTCCTCGCCCACGTAGTTGTCGACTTTGTCGATGAAGAACAGCGAGATGACCTTGATTCCCCGGTCGGCCAGGCGCTTCTGCTTGGCGGCGTGCTGCTGAACGGTGTAGGCGATCTGCTCCTTGAACAGGGCCTCCCTGTCGCCGCCGCTGTCCTGCCCCACGCCCAGCGTCAGTCCGTTGGCGAAGCGCACCGTCTGCAGGGCGGGGTGTATCTCCTCCACCACCAGGTCGTCATAGTGGGGCAGGTTGGTCTTCGCCCTCAGGTCGTCGCCGGGCCGAACCGTGATGTCGGTCTCCTTGACCGCGCCGTCCCTGCTCAGCTTGTGGACCGCCAGCTTCGCCGTGACGGTGTTCTTCGCCGTCTGCACCGCCTGAACACGGATGAACGGGCGGTTGAAGTCGCTGAGAGTAGTCCCGGCGACCTCGATGCGCTTCACCAGCCCGAGCCGATAGGCGTCGTAGGGCGTCAGGCGGTAGACGAGGTTGTACGGATTGCGGTGGGTGGCGCTGTATCGGAGAGCGAATAGCGGGGCCAGGTTGGCGAGGGCGGCGATGGACCGCTCCGACTCCATGTTCTGGGGTTCGTCCAGTATCAGGATCGGCCGTGTCGCCTGCAGCAGGTGGATCGGCGTCTCGCCCTGCAAACGCTCGCTCGGGCTGTGGATCACGTTGCTCGCCTTGTTGAAGGCGGCGAGGGTCATCACCAGGAAGTCCACACCGTCGTCCCGAGCGAAGTTGGCGACCTGCGTCGGGTTGGCGGAGTCATACACCGAGTAATGGTAGGGCGTGTTACCGAACAGCTCCCGGAAGTGCTTCCGCGTCACCTGGAATGTCTTCAGGACGCCCTCGCGGATGGCGATGGAGGGCACCACGATGATGAACTTGCATAGCCCGTAGCGGCGGTGAAGCTCCAGCGCGGTGCGGATGTACATGTAGGTCTTGCCGGTGCCCGTCTCGGCCTCCACCGTGAAGTTGGCAAACCCCACCGTTGCGGTGCCGTCGGCGGTCTGGACCTCTCCGTTCAGAGGGCGCAGCTTCTCGTCGGGCTCTATGCCACCCCGCTCCTGCACCTGCCGCAGCTTCGCCAGCAGCCTCTCGTCCACGATGTCCAGGCGGTTGGGGATGGCGGGGAAGCCGCCGCCCGATGAGGTGATGTCGGCCTCGATTCGGGGCTGACCCTCAAACAGGTCGCAGACGGCGTTCACCGCCTGAATCTGGTACTCCTGGTCGGCCTCGAAACGCAAGAGCATGCAATCACTCCGGGGCGCCGAAACTCGGCAGCTTGCGCCGCAACTGGTTCAGATGGGTGTGGGGCAGCAGACCGTCCTGCTGCAGCCGACCGACGACCACGCCCGGACAGACGCCGATGTGGGCGGCGAAGCGGCGCACCTTGCCCTCTGCAAAGGCGCCGCCGGCTGCGAACTCCCCGTACTCCCGGGGGGGCACCAGCACGTCGGCGGCATACTGGTCTGCCTCGCGCTCCAGCTCGTCCTCGCCACCGCCGCCGTCCCAGGCAATGAACACCGCCTTGCGACTGTGCTCTCGCACGATGTGCCCCAGTTCGTGGCACAGACTGAACCAGAACACATCCTCCCACTTGCCGCGGACGCTCAGTTGCACAAGCGGCCGACTCCCCAGCCACCGGGTGGCGGCGTGCGCGTAGGTCCGCGGCGGATGCGGGACGTACACCAGGAGCACGCCGCAGGCGGCGAGTAGCGTCCGGAGGCGCTCTGCCGCTTCCTCAGGAGGTTGCAGGCTGAGCCCGCGCAGCTCGAGGGTGCGTGCGCGCAGGCGCCCCAGGTCGAAGGGGTCGGCCTCAAGCTCCCTGGCCGCCAGCTCCCCCAGGCGGAGCCAGGCCATCAGGGCGCCGGGGGACGGTCGCCTCCGACCTGAGACGCTCAGTGCCGCCGCGTACACTTCGCGAAGCCCGGATAGGCTGTGCACGCCGAAAAACCGAAGCAGCTCCGCCGCCCTCTCTTCCGGGGCGCTCACATGGCGGACCACGCCCGCCTTGACCAGAGCCGCGTACGGGAACTCGCCGACGTGCTTGGCCTCGTCACCAAGCCTGGCCCGCTCGGCCTCGCGCAGGAGCCGCTCCCGATACCCGGCCTCCAGGCTCAGCCACAGCGAGGCCGGGATGCGCAGCACCCGCTCCAGTCGCAGCGCCGTGTCCACGCTGATGGGCGCCTTCGCGTTCACCAGCTCGTTGATGTGCTTGGCCGAGAGATCTGTACGCTGCGCCAGCTCCGCCTGCGACATGCCCTCATACTCCAGGGCCTCCCTGAGGGTCTCGCCGGGGGGCACCGCGTACTCAGGCGAAAACGGGTAGGTTGCCTCAGCCATGGTAGTCCACCGCCTCCAGGACGGTGATCGCCGTCACCTGCGCCAAGTCGATGCCGCCGTCGCTCAAGCGCGGGACGGGCTCTTGGGCCACCACGAACACGATCCGCATCGGCCCATGTACGGTGATGGCGAACTGCCCCGCGCGGTCCCCGGTCAACTGGTGACACCTCGCGTGCGGCACTTG
>CAYRFY010000078.1:0-257 GCA_964423635.1 uncultured Armatimonadia bacterium
AGCTTCGTGTTTTTGAATAGGCGGTTCATCTCGGCGCACTCTCCGTTCATTCGTACGTCGGTGGTACCCCGGCTACCGGTCCGCCGGTCCTGATGCGCGTTCCGGGCAGTGACATGGAAGGCGGGCACCCCGGGTCGGGCCTCGGCCGGCGAGTTGATCCGTGGCGTCGGGCATGCCGGATGGCCTGCTGACTACCGGGTCACCCTGATGATCGGCAGCATGTTTCATCTGCGTATGAGGAAGTCGCGCGGTGGCAG
>CAYRFY010000078.1:292-17256 GCA_964423635.1 uncultured Armatimonadia bacterium
CCTGGCCGTCTGCTATCGGCCCGGGGCCGACAGTATGTCAGGCAGATGCCGACACGCGCTTGTAGGCAGAGGGAGTAAACGGTGTAGGGTTGTGTCCGCGGGGGAAGGGCAGGAGCTTTGGCCATGAGCAAAGAGCCATCGCCGCTGATGGCGGCGGTGGCTCTGGGAGGTGCTCGGGAACGGGGTGGGCGGCAGGACGGCGGGGAGCTATTCCAGGACGGGCGCGTCGCCGATGATGATGTCGCCTCCGGCCCCGCGCCGCAGGACAATGTGCTTGCGCCAGGCCTCCAGGGGAGTAGTGAAGTCCTCACGATAGTGGGCGCCGCGGCTCTCTTCCCTGGCGAGAGCCGCTTCGACCACGAGGCGGGCGGCCTGCACCATCGCGGCGGCCTCGACCGCCTCGCCGGAGGCCTCCGGAGCCGTCTGTATCGCGCGGCACATGGCGCGGAGGCTTTGGGCGGCGTGGCGCAGGCCATCGCCGTGGCGCAGGATGCCCACGTGGTCCCACATAAGATCGCGCACCTTCTGCCGAACCTCAGGGTCGGTGGCCGAGAGAGGGCGCAGAGGCAAGGAGGCCGCCGACGACACCTCGCCGTCGGTCATGTCGGGCGCGGCCGCCATCGCCCTGGCCGACCTGACGCCGAATACGAGGCCGTCCAGGAGTGAGTTGGAGGCCAGGCGGTTGGCGCCGTGCACGCCGCAGGAGGCCGCTTCGCCGCAGGCGAACAGGCCGGGGATGGAGGTCTGGCCGTTGACGTCGGAGCGCACGCCGCCCATCATGTAGTGTGCGGCGGGGGTGACGGGGATGCTCATGCGTCCGGGCTGCCACAGACCGCGCTCCCGGAGCTCACCGGTGATCCCGGGAAAGCGTCGTTCCACCGCGGCGGTGTCACCGATGGGTGTCAAGTCCAGTGTGACGTGGTCGGTCCCATCGCGCTTCATCTCGGACAGTACCGCGCGCGAGACCTCGTCCCGTGGGGCGAGGTCCAGTTGCCGGGGTGAATAGCGGGCCATGAAGGCTTCGCCGTCGGCATTGCGCAGCACGGCCCCCTCGCCGCGGACGGCCTCGGAGATGAGGAACCTTGGGTAGCTGGCATCGGCCAGCGCGGTGGGGTGGAACTGCACGAACTCCACATCCTGCATGGCCGCCCCGGCCCGCCAGGCCACCGCGAAACCGTCCCCGGTGGCTACAGGAGGGTTGGTGGTGACGCGGTATAGGTTGCCCGAGCCGCCGGTGGCGAGGAGGGTGGAACCTGCCAGGACGCGTATTCTCTCGCCGGAGACGGCGTCGAGGGCCTCGATACCCACGCATTTGCCGTGGAGGAGCACCAGGTCGGTCAGCATGGTGTTGCGGAGGATACGGATGTTGGGGGAGGCCTCGGCGGCTTCCGAAGCGGCCCGCTGAACCTCGGCGCCCGTGGCATCACCGTGGGCGTGGATGATGCGGCTGCGGCCGTGGGCGGCCTCGCGCCCGACGATCAACTGCCCGTCGCGGCTGTCAAACTGGGCCCCGATGTCGATGAGCTCTCTGACCGCATCGGGCCCCTCGCGGGTGAGGATCGCCACGGCGGGCACGTCGCAGAGCCCGTCGCCGGCCGCCAGGGTGTCCTGCTTGTGCAGCTCCGGCGAATCCGCCGGTAGCAGTGCCACCGCGATCCCGCCCTGGGCATAGCCGGTATTGCTCTCATCGAGGCGGGTTTTGGTGACCAGAGCCACTTGGCCATGGCGACTGAGATGCAGGGCCGTCCACAGACCGGCAATCCCCGACCCGACTACGGCGAAACGGCAGTGAATGACGTTCTGTCCGGCGCTGGCTTCAGATGACCTCATTCGTCAGTCCTCTTGTCTCGCGCTTGCGGGGTGCTCTTCGTGCGCCCGGGTACTGCCCGGGGGCGTCTGGGAGAGCACCGCGTTCATGCTACCGGACCGGAAACCCTCCAGGTCCAGCGTGACATAGGTGTAGCCCGCCGCTTTCACGCCCGCCACGATTCTCTGTCTCCAGCCCGGGTCTCCGGCGTGGTGCAGCTCGGCGACCGGGACTTCCACTCGCGCCAGGTCGCCGTGATGCCTGACACGAACCTGCGTCGCCCCCGTCTGGGCCACGGCCCGCTCCGCGGCCGCCACCTTGGCCAGCAGGTCCATTTCCAGCGTCGTGCCATAGGGGATGCGGGATGCCAGACAGGCCATGGAGGGCCTGTCCCAGCCCGCCAGCCCCATCGAGCGCGAAAGCTCCCTCACATCCGCCTTGTCCAGGCCCGCTTCCGCCAGAGGCGCACGGACGCCCAGCTCCCGAGCGGCCAGACTGCCCGGGCGCCAGTCCTCAAGATCCCCGGCGTGCTCGCCGTGGATGACGTGCGCGAGCCCCTGGCGATCCGCCCATTCGCGCAGTTTCAGGAGCATGGCACGCTTGCAGTGATAGCACCGATCTGGCGGATTGGCGGAGACCGGCGGGTTCTTCAAGACATCAAGGTCCAAGACCACATGGCGTGCGCCCAGGGCGACGGCGGTGCTTCGGGCCAGGGACAGCTCGCCGGGCGGGTTCAGCGGCGAGCGGATCGAGACCCCCACCGCTCGGTCTCCCAGTGTTGCGATGGCTCTAGCCAGTAGCAGTGTGCTGTCCACGCCGCCTGAGAAGGCCACCGCGGCACTGCCCAGTTGCAGCAGGATGTCATCCAGTGCCCGGGTCTTTTGCTGTAGCGACATGGGGCGGCTCCTTAGTCCACGGACAGCACTGTGGGGAGGAAGACGACGACGCCCACCGCGATGCCGAGGACCCCACCGAAGACCACCTCGAGGGGGGAGTGGATGCGAGATTGCACGCGGCTTTGGGCCACCAGGAGTGCCAGGGCCAGAGCGAGGCACGTGATGGCCGGATTCCGGGTGATAATGGTGATGCCGGTGGCAACCAGGAAGCCGAGCGCCGTGTGTCCGGAGATGATTCCGGTGCCCCAGAGACTGCGCCCCGAGGTCCTGCGCTTGATCCAGGTGATGATGATGGCTACCAGTATCGAGCCGATAAGCACCGTCTGCACCGGCCCCACCTGCGGATCGGGGTGGGCGTGCGGGATGCGGTGGATGGCGTCCCAGAAGGTTTCGCTGGAGGCGATTCCGATGGTTCCGACGGCCACGGCGTATGCGGCGGCGATCATGACGGCGCCGGCCGCCACATCCTTGGCCACCTTCGCCCGCGGGTCATATGTCTTGACGGTCAGGTCAATCGTCTGCTCGATGGCGGTGTTGATCATCTCGGTGATCAACACGAGGGCGAAGGCCGTCAGCAGATGGAGCAGCTCGTAGGTGGTGACCTCCAGGCCCCAGGCGGCGATGAGAAGCAGTGTGACGATGTAGACGTGGACGCGCATATGCCGCTGGGTGTTGAATACGAAGGACAGGCCTTCCCACGCGAAGCGGAAGCTGCGCAAGACGCTCTTGCTGCGCCGCGGGGTAGGCGTACTGCCCTGCGGCCCTGGGGATTCGTCGCTCACCGGCTTGGTCACTGTGGGTGCAGTCCCAGTTGCGTTAGTATGATGCGCTGCAGACGGAGCATGTCCTCGAGCTGCTCCCGGGTGGAATCGTCCATGCCCGCGACGTGGAGCATGCCGTGGGCCACGAGCCAGGCCAGCTCGGTGGTAAGGTCGTGTCCGGCCGCCTGAGCCTGGCGCCGGGCGGTCTCCACAGAGACGATGATCTCGCCCACGAGATCCGGGCCTTCCTCCTCGGCCTCGAAGGAGATCACGTCTGTGGGGCCGTCGAGCCCCCGGAACCTGTGGTTCAACTCGGCGATCTTGTCATCGTCCACCAAGACAAGCCCCACCACGTCAATCGGTGCCTGGACGTGGGTGGCTGTGGCGTGGAGCACGCGGCGCAGAACATCCATGGACACAGCGGTGGTCTGCAGGTTGCGCAGCTCGATCTTCATTGCCCGGCTCCCGGCCGGTCGGAGTCCGTGCGGACGGACTCCCGGGTCGTTGCCGCGTCCTCCGGGCCGGAGCCGTCGCCGTCGCCACCGGGCGGTCGTGGAGTGCTCTCGGAGCTCGGGGCGGCGCCGCTGTCGGCCTCGCGCATCAGTTGGTCGGGGTACTTGATGCGTTGGTGGAACATGCCGGAGATCGTGGCGACGAAGGAGCGCTTCACGGTGGCGAGATCACGGAAGGACAGCGGCGATTCGTCCAGTTGCCCGTCGGTGACTTTCTCGCCCACGAGGCGATCGACCATCTCGACGATGGCGGCATGGGAGGGTTTCTCCAGGGTCCGCGCGGCGGCCTCTACGGTGTCGGCCAGCATGAGCAGAGCGGCCTCACGCGTCTGGGGCCTGGGGCCGGGATAGCGGAAGCTCGCCTCCTGCACGGACTTGGGGTCCTCGGCCTGGTGCAGGGCCCGATCGTAGAAGTACCTGGCCAGAGTGGTGCCGTGGTGCTGGGCGATGAAGTCCTTGATCTCGGCGGGGAGACGGTGCTCGTCCGCCAACTCCAGACCGTCCTTGACGTGGGATGTGATAATCAGGGCACTCAGGTGGGGCGACAGCCGGTCGTGGGGATTGTCGCCTCCGAACTGGTTCTCCACGAAGAAGTACGGACGTCGGACCTTGCCGATGTCGTGGTACATGGCGGCGGTGCGCACCAGGAGTGTGTTGGCGCCGATGGCCTCCGCCGCCGGCTCGGCCAGATTGCCCACCATCACGCTGGATTGGTAGCTGCCGGGGGCCTCGGCCAGCAGGCGCTGAAGGATGGGCTCAGTGGGGTTGCCGAGTTCCATGAGACGGAAGTCGGTGGTGATACCCAGCAGGCGCTCCAGGACCACCGAGGCGCCCATCGCCAGCAGCGGAGCGCCGAGGCCGCCGATGAAGGCGATCACCACGCTGCGCACATCCACGCCGGCGGAGAACAGCTCCGCCCCCACCATCATCATCGTGGCGTTGAAGGCCGCCGTGATCGGCGCCGAGGTACCGATGATGCCGCTCTTGTTGCCCCGCCGCGAGACGCAGAATACCGCCATGAGATTGCAGCAGATCCCGATCATTGCCAGTCGTGCGTCGCTGCCCGAGGCGATGATGGGGAGCAGCAGCCCGAGGAACACGCCGGTGGCCAGGCCCAGCGGCGCATCGGCCGTCAGGGCGATGAGCATCGAGATCGCGACACCGAGGGTCACGGCTCCGGGCTCGAACCACGAGGTGGGCTCGATCGTGCGGTAGGCGAAAGCCGCAAGCACCAGCAGGCCGGCGATGGTGGTCAGATGGGTGAAGCGGTCGTAGGCGGCGCGACTGAAGGAGGCGGCGAAGATCCCGTACAGGAGGGTGAGAACGGTGAATGTGAGCAGCAGGCCCACAGCCTGATAGTAGTCGACCTTGGTCTGCATCAGCCCGACGGCCTGGAAGGCGGCGATGTGTCCCCGGCGCACCTCCTCGCCCGGCCGGATCAGCACTTCTCCCGCCTTGATCGGGTAGGACTCGTTTTTGACCGCCGCGCGCGCCTCCTCCCGGGCCCGCATGGTCTCCTGCGCGTTGTAGATCCGGTTGGCTTTCAGCACCGCCTTGCCGATCTCCGCCACCATGCTGGTGAACCGGCTGGTCAGGCCCAGCTCTTTGGCTGCGTCCGCCAGGCTTTCCCTGGCCTGGCGCAGATCATTGGTATTGTCCCGTATCTCCTTGGCCATCTCCCGGCGCACCAGGCCGGCGATGCTGTCGCGAATCCGCACCAGGACGGCGTCCGCCGTCTTGGCCTGGACGGCGAGCTCAAGCGTCTCGGCACTCAGCCAGATCGCCATCTGGCTGCGCAGGGCGTTGATGCGCTCCGCGTCGGTGGTGAGTGTCGGGTCGGCCCGCACCTCCGCGAAGTCCGCGAAGATATCGTCCAGGGTGTTCAGCGCGCTCTGCGTTGCGTCGGGAGCCACGTCGTAGATGTCGCCGACGGTCTCGGTGGCTTTCTCGCGCAGCTTGTCCATCTGGTCTTCGTCAACATACTGGCCACCGCGCGGAGCGCGGATGGTCTGCGTGGCGATGTCGCCGACCTCGAGGGTGAGTTTGGGGGGGATGAGACGGGCCCAGGAGGCGAGGAACAGACACCCGGAGGTTACCAGTAGCAGCAAGACGCGACGCAATGTGCCCGGAGGCATCTGGCGCCGAGTCGTGTCCTTGGAGCGCGGTCGTCGCCACTTACTGCGCCTCTTCATTCACCTGACCCGTTTCGGACGCGTGCATGTCGTAGGCAGAAACGATGCGCTGAACCAGGCCGTGGCGGACGATGTCGTCACCGGTCAGGCGGCAGACGGCGATGCCCTCGATGGACTGCAGGATGCCGAGTGCGTGCGTGAGGCCCACCGATTGGCCCGGCGGGAGGTCGGTCTGTGTTACATCGCCGGTGACCACCATCGTGGAGCCAAAGCCCAGGCGCGTCAGCGCCATCTTCATCTGGGAAGGTGTGGTGTTTTGCGCCTCGTCCAGGACGATGAACGAGTCGTTGAGGGTCCGGCCCCGCATGTAGGCCAGAGGAATGACCTCGATCGAGCCCCGCGCCAGATGCCGCTGGAACTTCTGCAGCCCCATGATATCGTTTAGCGCATCGTGCAACGGTCGTAGGTAAGGGTCCACCTTGTCCATCATGTCGCCCGGCAAGAAGCCCAGCGCCTCGCCCGCCTCGACGATCGGTCTCGTCAGGACGATCCGGCTGACCGTCTCATCACGAAGCGCCGCGACGGCCATTGCCATGGCCAGGTAGGTCTTTCCAGTCCCCGCCGGGCCCGTGCAGAAGGTGAGATCGTGGTGTGCCATGGCCTCCACGTACCGCAGTTGCCCGGCCGTCTTGGGTGTGAGCGGCTTGCCTCGATGGGTCACCACGATCTGGCGTTTGAGTAGCTCGCCTAGGTTTTCGAGGTTGCCCCGGCGCGCCTGGGTCACGGCGTACCGCACATCCGCCGTCGAGACGCCACGGCCGCCGCGGATTGCCGTCAGCAGGCCCTCGAGCGCGGCCACGGCGACATCCGCTTCCTCCCCGGCCTCCTGCACCCACACGGCACCGTCCCGTACCGACACCCGCACGCCCAGGAGGCTTTCCACCAGGCGACGGTTGGCGTCTCCCGGCCCGATCAGCGCGGACAGCTCCTCCGCTCCGGCCTCGATGCGCAGCGCACCGGGAGATGACGGCCGAGGTTGGGTCTCCGACGTGTCCAAAGCTACCTCCGTAGGTGGTGGCGAGCGTGTGCCTGCTCCCGTACTACGCAGAGGATTATAGTCAGCCTCCGAAGCTGAAGTCAAACACCTGCGTGCACGCCTGCGTCTGTCCATCTCCCGCGGCCCCCGGTGTTGGCTACTCAATCACCAGCTTGGAGACATCGACCTTCGGCTCCGGCCATTGCGGGTCCATCTGTCTCAGGGCACCGGCGATGATGTCGGCGACCACCATATTCCGGTACCACTTGCGGTCCGCGGGGATGATGTACCATGGTGCCCATTCCGTGTTGCAGCGGCTGAGTGCGTCCTCGTAGGCCCGCCGGTAATCATCCCACAGGAGCCTCTCCTTAGCGTCGGCGTCTGACAGCTTCCAGTGCTTGTCCGGATTGGTGATACGCGCCTGCAGGCGCTCCTTTTGCTCCTCTTTGGAGATGTGCAGAAAGAACTTGAGTACGCGCGTCCCGCTGTCGGAAAGCAGCTTCTCGAAGGCATTGATCTGCTCGTACCGGGCCTGCCAGAGTTTCTCGGGCACCAGGTTGTGGACACGCACCACCAATACGTCCTCGTAGTGGGACCGGTTGAACACGCCGATGTGCCCTCGTGCCGGGGTGCGGCGGTGGATGCGCCACAGGAAGTCGTGGGCCAGCTCCTCGTGGGTCGGCACCTTGAAGCAGCTCACCTCGCAGCCTTGAGGGTTCAGCCCCCCCATCACATGGCGGATCGTGCCGTCCTTGCCCCCGGCATCCATGGCCTGCAGAACTACCAGCAGCGCGCGCTGCCCCTCGGCGTAGAGCTTCTCCTGGAGCGCGCGCATCTCGTCCAGGTCCTCCTGCAGCTTCGCCTTGACCTCCGGGTCCTTCTTGCTGTAGCCCTCGCAGAAGGAAGGGTCATACTGGGAGAGAGTGATCTTGGTTCCCGGCTTGGCCTGCATCTTCTGTGACATGAACCTGCCCCCTGCTCTGGTGATGATACTGCGGCCCCATCATCTGTCCCGCCCAACCGGCCCGAACAGCACCTCGGCGCTTCCCGTGCGGTAGCCAAACCTGGCCACCTGCAGCCGCCCCTCCCTGTGCGAGGCGTTGGGCCCAAAGACCACGTTCCAGCCCGCCGAGACTCTCCGGTCCAGCTCGGCATAGGGCACGGAGCCGATCTCCCGGCCATCTACCTGGAGCGCCACGGTGCCATTTGGACCGCCCGTGTGGGTCATCCGGTACCAGTGGAAGGCGTCGGTGGTGTCCACGGGCACCACGCCCAGAGTCCGGTAATCGTGCTCCCTGTGGGTGAGGAAGCCCACTTCGTTCTCGCGCAGATAGATGCCCACCGCGGCGCCATGGTCGCGACGCATCTGAACCGCAAGGCCGTAGATGGGCTCGTCGCCCTCGTCCACCACACGGAGCCAGGCCTCCAGGACCCAGTCCTGCTCGTCTGTCCAGGTATCACCGCGGCTGTAGCAGGCCTGGGTCTTGCGCTCCGCGACGCTGTGCAGGTCGACGAAGGTCAGCTCGCCCTCGGTGGCCATGGAGAATCCGGCGGGGTCGCCGTTGGTCTCGAAGCGTTGCGAGGCGTCGATCTGAGGAGCACCCGGCAAGATGCCTCCGTTGGTTGCCGGGTCGTAGATCACGCTCAGCGGCGCCGGGGTCTGGTCCGGCAGATAGGAGTACAGGTCCGCGTTTCGGAGGATGAAGCGGACCTTCTTATCGGGGGCCAGCATGTCCTCAGGCAGGCGCTCCGTGCGCCAGCGCAGTACGTGGCGCACCGAATCGCCGGTGAAGGCGACGCAGTCCTCGCGGGAGAAGCCGGGGATGACGCGGTTCTCGCGGTCCAGGAGCTCGGCCAGCACGTAGCCGTCCTGCCCGGTCCGGGCATTGATCGTGACCCGGGGCACCGTCATGGGTTCGCGCCGACTGATGAGGAAGCCCTCCTCGTCACCGGCGCGCAGGGAGCAGAAGCCGTCGAGCCTCAGGATCGCCAGGCCGATATTGGCCCGGAGGGTGCCGGCATTATGCGGCCCGTCGAAGCCGCCGTAGTAGAAGTACAGCTCATCACCCACCTGCACCGGAGCTCGGGCGGTGTAGTTCATGTGCGAGTCAAACTGCCCCTCCTCACCGCGTGGGATGAAGGGCTGCCGCAGCGGCGGGCGGGTCCAGTTGATGAGGTCCCAGCTCCAGGCCAACTGAACGTCCATGGTGCAGGGGCTGTCCAGCTCCGACTCGTAGAGCCGCTCATCGGTATAGCCGCCGTACTTGAACCAGCGGGCGTTGTAGATCCACGGCAGACCGATATACAGCCCCTGATAGGGGAAGACCGGCATGCCGTACACCTGGGTGGCGTCCGGGTCCAGGTCGTCGGCGAGAAAGACCGGCTCCTCCACGGGCTTGCGCCAGTTCAGGGCGTCATCGGAGAGCACCACTCCGGCGGCGCGCCCCCGTCGGCTGCCGGCCTTCCACGTCCCGACGTAGCGGCTCTTGTAGGGGTCCCAGAAGAAGTTCAGCACATCGGAGGAGGAAAACAGCGCCTTGTCTCTCGTTACGGGGTCGAAAGTCCAGTGCAGGCCGTCGGGAGAGAAGGCCACCCGCGCCCAGCGGTACTCCTGACCGTAGCACAGCAGGATGTAGCGCCTGTCCGGGTCCTGCTCCCACGGGTGCTTGATGACGCCGGGATTGTGGCATTCGCCCTGGCCCTTGAAGGGCGGGTTCTCGTCGGGGTCCTGGCAGGCTCCGAGACAGACGTTATTGTCCTTGGAGCCGTCAATGGTGACGATCCCCAGGTTCGGCTTGTCCCAGGAGATGCCGTCGGCCGATTCGGCCAGGCAGTTGAGGTAGGCCCCCCGATACTGGCAGTGGTACCACATGCGGAGCCGGCCCTCATCCCACAGCACGGTACCGTACAGGTACGGGCCGGTGGCGCCGGCTCCCTGCTCCCAGGGCCTGTCGGCACGGATCACCGGATTGGCCTCGTGCTTCCGGGGCTGATGGAAGAGCCGCTGCAGGCCGCTGCTTTGCTCGACCACGGTGGCGTCCAGAAAGAGTCTCCTCCACGGGCCGCCCGGCGGCCCGGCGATGAGGTCCTCCGCAGGCGGCTGGGGCTGGGCGAAGGCGGCCATGGATGTCAGCGACAGGACGGCCAAAGCGATGGACATGGGGCACCCCCGGGACGGCCGGAACTGCTGTGACGCGTGGTTCGTGGCGCGAGACGGCGACGGCGTCAAGACGGCGTCTATCGTCCCTCGATGAGGGCTGCGAGGCCCTCTCTGGCGGCCATGTAGGTGGCGGGTTCGTGCTCCCAGTCCGTGAACGACCGCGCCAGGCCGGAGACGATCTCGTCCACCTGCGCCCTGCTGTGCTCTGCGGCCAGGGCCATGTACTCGAAGTCCTCCATGGCCTCCCGGATGAGCTTGAGGCGGATCGAGGGAACCGGCCCCTCGATCCCGGCGTCCGTCCCCGGATACAGAAGCATCCCCTCGCCCCAATATTGCTCTCTGAAGTGCGGGCCCAACTCCCACATGTCCTGCCCCTCGGTCCAGTAGATGCTGGACCAGTACAGGAAGCCCTTGATGTCGTAGTGCCAGCTTATCCAGAAGGGCGCCCGGAACACGATGGGCTCGAAGTCAATCTGCCAGAACGGCACCTGGTCGCTGCCCTGGCACAGGGCGGTGTAACTCCAGATCTCCTCGCCCAGGGCCTGGCGCTCCCGGGCGGTCGTCTCATCGTAGAGCCCCCACAGCGGACACCAGATGTCCACGGCGCCGTACAGGTCGCCCCAGTCGGGGTTCGAGGTCACCGTCTGCTCCGTGCACATGCCCTTGATGCCTGAGCCGGAGTCGTGGATGATCTTGCCCTGCTGTCGGACCGTCTCGTACTCCTCGGCATCATTGGGCTCGTCCCGCATGTAGATGTACGCCAGGTCCAGCCAGCCATTGTCCTGCAGGTACTTGCCCAGGTCGCGCAGGTAGGCCTTGCACTTCTCCGGGTCGTCGCGGTAGGAGAAGGGGACGCTGAGCGCGTTCACGTGGCGGTCCTGTACCATGGAGCGCAGGCGCTCGTGGGTCTCGGTGGCGTCGATGCCCCCTTCGGGCGTCCATTTGGGCCAGATGCTCCCCAGGGACGAGGGAATGGCGCGGTGCCGCAGCATCTCATCGATGTACTGATCCTCCACAGCCCTGAACCGCTCGGAGTCCGCCTCGAGGCCGAGGCTCTTGGCCAGGCGGCCTCCGAGGCCTCCGAAGTTCGAGCGCATGGCGATGGTGTCGGGGAGTGAGAAGGGACGGACGGTAAGCGTCACGGGCACCTCGGCCAGCGTCCGTCCCGCGGCCGCAATCCGCACCGAACCCGTATAGGTACCGGGCTCAGTGCTAGCCGGCACATACACATCCGCCCAGATCCCCTGGTTGGTGCCCGGCTCCAGCGAGAACGGCATGCCGGGGTACTTGGGCAGTGTTCCGGCGACACCGGGCGCGGTGCCCAGGGGGATCAGGGCGTCGGGGTACTGTCCGATGGGTGCCTTGGAGCGATAGCTGGGCTCGAAGAGATCGATGTGATGCTCGCGGAACAGGGCCACGTTCTCGGCCCCGATCTGTCCCTCGGGGCCGGTGAGGGCACCGGCCGTCACCGTGATGTCGGATAGAGGCGTGTCGCCGGCGGTAACAATGACGCGGAACGGCTCGTATTCATTACCGGCGGCCGTGATGTGGACGGCGTTGGTCTCCCCGGGGGGCGACTGCCGTAGCACGTGCTCCCAGGGCGAAGCGACCCACACCGAGGACCCCTGAGCGCTGCAAACGGCGCACAGGGCGAAAGCGGCGCAGACGTGGACGCAGTTGAGCATGAGACTCCTCCCATCGGCGGTGTCACAGCAAGCGGCCGGGAAGCCCCGACAATTGACGATTCGTCGGCGCGGTGCCCGGGGCCTCTTCCACAGAGGCCGCACGGGATTCTCAGGGTAGGGCATGCCTCAGACTGGCACGCGTTCCTTCCTCGCCTGGCCACGATGGCACGACCTCGCCCCGCCTGTGTGGTGATTGAGGGGGGCTTGCCATTCGGGCCATCGACGCCAACGTCAGAGATCCCACCCCGGCTCTCCCCGCGGGCGGCTACTTGCTATAAACATGTCGGACAGGACCGCAAGGCGGGCAACGTCGCGGGGCTCTGCCCCGCCCCCGCTGGGGCCACGGGCCCCAGACCCCGTCCGTTGCGCCACCGGGTACACAGACTGGCACGAGGCCGGCGGCCTGCCTCGCGAGCCGACTGCCTGCATACGGGGCCGCAGATTGGCGTGCGAACGGCCGCACGGAAACGACACTGTACGCCGGCATGCGCGAAGCCAGCGCCCGTCACAATGTGCATGGCGATGACCCGCCGGCGGGGAGCGAGTACACCGCCGCGTCCCGTTCTGGGGAAGGCACGCCAACAGAGCGTCACGCCAGGAGTGCTGTCCTGAGACCTCGGTACACGCCCTGTTCCACGCCCACGGGCCCGGCACCGGGCGGCCTATGGCCGCGGGGTCAAGCCGTACAGTGCCATGGCATTGTCGCGCATCAACTTGTGGCACAGATCGAGGGCGCACTGCTCGCTGAGAAAGTCGCGCTCGACCTTTTGAGCCAGTACGTCGGCGATGCACGAGCGCGCCATCACCAGGTGGGAGAGCACCATCTCCGGGAAGGTCACATCGGAGCCGAAGCCCAGGATGCGGTTCCCCGGCACCAGGTCCAGCCATTCGCTCAGGCTCTGGCGGCTGCCCTCCATGGTCACCACGTACATCCACGCCATGTTCAGCCACACATTGGGGAAGTGCTTGCCCAGCATGCCGATCTCGCGGCTGTAGGGATAGCCGCCGTGGTACAGGCCGAAGCGTGTGCGCGGATTGGCCCGGAGCAGAGGGATGAGGTGCAGCGGGTCGGAGTCGGGGATGTGTCCCCAGTTGGCCTGAGTGCCGGTGTGGATCTCGAAGACCTGTCCTGTCTCTCCGGCGATGCGGGCCAGGAAGAAGATGATGTTGTCCTGAAGCCGCCTGACCTCGACGGCCGACAGCTCCCGCCCCGCCAGGGCGTGGGAAAACACCGCCTCGGCGACGGCGTCGGGGACGTCCTCCGAAGCCAGGGTCCTTTGGTAGGCATGGGCGAGCTTGATGCCCACCGAGCCTCTGGCCCGGTACTGGTCGATGAGCGCCGTGAGCCCCTCCTTGACCTGCGCCAGCGAGGACAGCTCCCGGTTGAGGTACTCCTGGAGGCGCTCCCGTGTCCCGGCGTCATGGAGCTCCAGCGCCGGCTCCATGCGCAACACCGCGGTGAAGTACCGCGGCTCCCAATCCTCGAACCACGGGATGTTGCGCACCTGCGTCTCCAGATTGCAGCGATCCTCCGTGACATGCCGGTACCAGTCGGGCTGCGCGGTCTGCAGGCGGATGGAGTCATGCACCGCGGCCCAGTTGGCGTCGGTGAGCTCGGAGTCCTGCAGACCGAAGAGCTCTTGGTAGGTGACGATGTTGTGCCGCCAGTACGACACATTCCGGCACTCGTCCAGCACGCCTTTGAGCACGGTCCACTTCTCGGCATCCGAGGCCGCGCCGTGGTAGGCCTGGGCGGAGGGCATCCCCCGCGCGCCCTGGAAGTCGCGCTCGAAATAGCACATGAGGTCGTAAAGACCGTGGGAGGACTGGGCATAGGTGCTCGACAGCAGCGTATGGGAGTGGCAGTCCACGGCTCGTATGGCCTGGAGCTGGGAAAGCAGCCGCTTTCGCAGATCGCTCATCGCCGACCTCCTGTTGCCGTCACGTGGCATTGCTTCCGGTCTATTCGCCACCCCGGCTACCCTATCCCTCCGAGGCGAGGGCGTGCATAGCCGGCCAGGCTCCGCCCCAAACCGACCGGGTGCCCACAAAGAGCTCGCGGTAACATACTGCGGCGGTCGTCCCGACCGGTATGTGTCCGGCGTCCCGCGGCGTCGGCCGTTGGCAGGTCGTGTGCCGTCAGTTCCGAAGTGCCGCGCGGCGCCCTTGACGGAAGGCGCCGTATCGGACAGAATCCGCGTACCACTATCAACGAGGCGCAGGCGCGCCGTTCATGCGGCCGCCGGGCGTCTGCATTCACCCGACCAGAAGCCTTCAGGAGGAATCCCCCTTGCGTGCATCCAGATACTACGCCCCCACTCTGCGCGAAGCCCCCGCGGAGGCCGATCTTCCCAGCCACAAGCTCCTGCTGCGCGGTGGCTTCATCCGCCCGTTGGCCGCGGGCGTGTTCTCATGGATGCCCCTGGGTCTGCGTGTGCTGAAGAACATCGAAGCGATTATCCGTGAAGAGATGGACGGAGCCGGGGCGGTGGAGGTCCACCTGCCGGTGTTGGCCCCGAGGGAACTGTGGGAGCGCTCGGGGCGCTGGGACACTTTCGAGCCCACCCCGTTCCGGACCAAGGACCGTGCGGGCAGGTTCTTCTGCCTGGGTCCCACTCATGAGGAGGTCATGACGGACCTGGTCGCCGGCGACCTGCACTCGTACCGCGATCTGCCCGTGACGCTGTACCAGATCCAGGTGAAGTTTCGTGACGAGATGCGTCCCCGGGGCGGGCTTCTGCGGGTCAAAGAGTTTGTGATGAAGGACGCCTACAGCTTCGATGTGGACGCCGCGGGCCTGGACGCCTCGTACGAGGCCCAGTACGAAGCCTATCTGAACATCTTCCGGCGCCTGGGTATCGAGGTGCTCGTGGTGAAGGCCGATGCCGGCTCCATGGGCGGCAGCGACACCCGGGAGTTCATGGCTCTGACCGAGGCCGGCGAGGACACCGTATTCATGTGCGACCGCTGTGACTACGCGGCCAACGCCGAGTGCGCCACCGTCCCCGCCGTGGAGCCCGTCAAGCATCGGAACACCGCGGGCGACCCGGAGCTGGTGGAGACGCCGGGCATGAAGACGGTCGAGCAGGTCTGCGAGTTTCTCCAGACCACTCCGGACCATCTGGCTAAGACGCTCCTGCTCAACGCCGATGGACAGATGGTTGCGGCTATGGTGCGCGGAGACCGCGAGCTCAATGAGTTCAAGCTCAAGAACCTGCTGGGAGCCGAGACGCTGAGGATGGCCACGCCCGAGGAGGTCCTGGCCACCACCGGTGCCGCCGTGGGCTTCAGCGGCCCCGTTCATCTCGACGCCACCGTCCGGATCATCGCCGACCACGAGATCAACGCGATGCGTGACTTCGTCGTGGGTGCCAACCGCGATGACGCCCACTTCGTCGGCGTCGATGTGGATGTCGATTTCACCGTGGAGCAGTTCGCCGATATCCGTGAAGCCGTCCTGGGGGATCCCTGTCCCGAGTGCGCCGACGGCCGTCTGACGACCCGGCGCGGCATCGAGATGGGCCATGTGTTCAAGCTGGGGACCAAGTATTCCGAGGCTCTGGTCATGGGCTGCTACGGCTTCGGCGTCAGCCGCGCGGTGGCCGCCGTGGTGGAGACGCATCACGACGACAACGGGATCGTCTGGCCCCTGGAGCTCGCGCCGTTCCAGGTCTGCGTGCTCTCGCTAGACCCGGACGTACACGACCTGGCCGCCATCGTCGACGGTCTAGATGCGGAGCTGCAGGGAGCGGGCTACAGCGTGATGGTGGACGACCGCGACGAGCGCCCCGGAGTGAAGTTCAAGGACGCCGATCTGATCGGGTACCCGCTGCAGGTGGTGGTGGGCAAGCGTACGGCGCAGAGCGGGACGGTGGAGGTCCGGCGGCGGGGGGACAAGGAGGAGAGGGTCGTGCCGGTGGCCGAGGCGGTGGCGGCGGTGCGGGAGTTGGCCGAGGGCACCTGAGGCGACGGCGTGGAGACACCCGGGATGGGGACGGCGGGCGACCCGATGGTCCGGTGACGATGCTCCACCTCGGAGGTGGGTAAGATGGCCAGGGCAGAGGTTCGCAATCCGGCGGTGGCCGGGATGTTCTACGAGGGCGGCCAAAGCGCATTGAAGCGCCAGATCGAGGAGTGCTACACCGAGCCCCGGGGCCCCGGTGCCGTGCCCGCCGTCAATGACGCCGGCCCACGGAGGATACTGGGCTTCGTCAGCCCTCACGCGGGATACATGTACTCGGGACCCGGCGTGGCCAAGGGCTTCGCCCGTCTGGCCGAGGACGGACGGCCCGAGGCGTTCGTCATCATCGGTCCCAACCACGGCCGCGGGCAGCTCGTGGGCGCTATCCAGACGGCGGGCTCCTGGGTCACCCCCCTGGGCGCCTCGCCCATCGCCACGGAGATCGCAAGTACCGTGGCCGGGCGGTGTCCGTCGCTGCAGCCGGGGGCCATGGGATTCACCGGCGAGCACAGCATCGAGGTGCAACTGCCCTTCACCCAGCACCTGTACGGCACCGAGACGCCGATTGTCCCGATCATGATGCTGGACCAGTCTCTTGCCGAGGCACAGGACGTCGGGGAGGCGCTGGCGGCCGCTCTGGAGGGGAGAAACGCCGTCATCGTCGCCAGCACGGACATGACACACTTCGAGACCGCCGCCCGGGCCGGGGAGCAGGACGCCGTGCTTATCCAGCGCATCGAGTCGCTGGATCCCGAAGGCCTTCTGCGCGAGCGCCAGGCGCGGCGGATCACCATGTGTGGCTACGGGCCGGTGGCCGCGATGCTCATTGCGGCCAAGGCCCTCGGGGCCACAACGGCGAAGAGGGTGGAATACACCAACTCCGGGGCCGTGGGCGACCGCAGCGAGGTCGTGGCCTATCTGACGATGACGGTGGAAAAGGAGTAAGAAGCGTTGCGCCGTCGGGGTCGCTTCCGCCCGGCGCTTACCCGTCACGTCTCTTGCAGAACGAGAAGT
>CAYRFY010000079.1:0-12413 GCA_964423635.1 uncultured Armatimonadia bacterium
GAGGGGGGCTGGGGGGGTGAGGTGACGTGAATCGGCGCCTGCCCGGAACCTGCATGATCTGAGTCCCAAGCCCGCAGCCGTTGCCGTTGGCGGTCTGCCGTATGGCGGGTCTGCGTGGGTGTCCGTCCTGCGCGGGCGCAACGCCTGCCGCTCCGCTACGGCAGAGGCCGCCCATCCGTATCGTGACAAGGCCCGCTCCCGCCGGAGCGGGCCTTCTATCAACCATAGACATCCTTCGCGAAGGGGTGTATGCCATATGCCACACTCTCCGGAGTCCCTGTCGGGCCGCAGTATCGTCATCCAGATGGCCGGCGTACTGTGCACCCAGCCGGCGCAGATCTTCCAGAGCCCACATGCCGTGGACTTCATGCAGAGATTCATCAACCAACTTCAGCGCCGCAACTCCCCCTGGATGAGCCTGTTCACAGGCATGCAGACCCAGGGCGTCCCGGGCGATGTGTCCGAAGCCGCTCTGTCGCTGACCCGCGTTCTGGGCCTGCTGGTGGACCTGAGCCCCGAGGACATCGGTATCAAGGCTCCGGATGTCGCCCCTCTGGTCAAGGACCCCGAGGCCCTGTGCAAGTTCGTGCAGCAGCTCTACGACCGCTGGCGCTCCTATGAGCGGTACCTGATCTTCGAAGGCGGTGCCGACCAATCGCGGGACCGGGCGCTCGAGGGCCACGTGAGCTTCATCCACAGCATCCAGGACCTCAACCACCTGGTACTGGACGCCTTCCAGCGCATCCAGCGCAACCTCCGGGGCCACTGGCCCCGGGTCTATCGCCAGGTGCCCGCAGGGGCGAACATGAGTCTGTTGGTGGACACAATCCGCTGGCCTTGCCCCGGTGGCGCCTATTCGGTGCTGGAGGATGTGCGCATGGTTCGGCTTGCGCTCACCACCTCGCCGGTCGTGCTGTATCCCCAATCCAACAAGCGCCAGGGCACCTTCGAGCGCGTGGAGTACAACCCGCTGGAACGCGTGGTCATCGACAGCGCGGCCTGGATGTGCCTGCCGATCCAGGTGGGGAAACTCTCGATGCTTCTGTTCTTCCACCGCGACTTCCTGGCGCACGCGGTGTGCCTGCTCAACCTCTTCGAATTGTCGGGCCACAATGAGGCCCGGGAGCGGCCGGACGCCATCCTCGTCTTCGGCGTCCCTCAGGGCGCGCTTCCCGACAACCAGACCGTCTTTTACGAAGACGAGGACAACGACCTGGTCCTCGGCGTCATCGGGCGCTCGGCGGAAGTGGACTACCTGGGGTACTTCAAGAAGATGCTGCTGACCATGCACAACGTGGTCATGATGCGCCGGGGCCGCCTGCCGGTGCACGGCGCCATGGCCCGAATTGTGCTCAGCGATGGGGCCTCATGCAATCTGGTGATCGTGGGCGACAGCGGGGCGGGCAAGTCGGAGACCCTCGAGGCCTTCCGGACGCTGGCGGACGAGCATCTGAGCGCGCTAACCACCATCTTCGACGACATGGGCTCCCTGGACCTGTCCATTGAGGGCCAACTCACCGCCTACGGCACCGAGATCGGGGCCTTCGTGCGCCTGGACGATCTGGATCCCGGCTTCGCCTTCGGCCGCATCGACAGCAGTATCTTCATCAACCCTCATCGCCAGAATGCCCGTGTGGTGCTGCCGGTCTCCGACTACTCCGACGTGGTTGCGGGCTACTCCACGGACATGTTGCTATATGCCAACAACTACGAGCCGGTGGACGAGAAGCACCCGATCATCGAGTTCTTCTCCACACCGGAGGCGGCGCTGGACGTGTTCCGCCAGGGCTATCGGGCGGCCAAGGGCACCAGCGACGAGACAGGGCTCGTACAGACGTACTTCGGCAACCCCTTCGGCCCGGTGCAACTCCACGATCTGCACGAGCAGATCGCCGACAGGTTCTTCGAGCGCGCCTTCGAGTACGGGGTGCCGGTGGGGCAGCTCCGCACGCGGCTGGGCGTCGAGGGCTACGACCGCGAGGGCCCCGAGCAGGCGGCGATGGCTTTGATGGAGCACATCCGCCGGTCTGCAGGGACCGTGCAACAGGATGACGGCCAATAGCGTTCGCGAGCGGCCGAATTAGCGGGTGCGTCCAAGACGCCCGCGCTCCCACAGCAGACGTCGGCGGCCGCTGAACCTCAGACGGAGGCCCCAATGTCCGCAGATGGCTTCAGCACCTTCTCCATCGACGGCGCCCGCAGCATCACCGCCGAGGAGCACTTCGGCATCAAGGGCGCCATGCTCACCACCAACGTCACCTACCGCGATGTGCTATCTGTTCGCGGTCTGTGGGCGCCGCCGTATGCCGCCACGAACTTCCGCATTCAGGTGCGCCTGAATGGGGAGGTCGTTCCGACGGCGGACTACCGCTGGGACGGGAACCTCTGTGAGCGCTCGGGGGAGGTCTGTGGGCTGCAGGTGAGCAGTACCACCGCGATCCCGATGCAGGGGCGCGCGGCCACGCTGAGGGTCACCATCCGCAATGGGGGAGAGCAAGACAGGCGCGTCCCGGTGCAGATCGATCTCCGGGGCGGGGCCGAGTACGTGAGCTTCTGGGAGTTCTCCGGGCCGGGCAGCTCCGATGAGCCCCTGCCTTGGGCCGACAAGACCCTGGCCTGGGTGCATGGGAACTCCGAGGCCAACCTGCTGGTGAAACCCGGGCCGGGGGCCGCATTGGCCGTGGCAACAGACCTGCCGAGCCCGGTGTGGTTGCCGCTGGAGGGGCACTGGGAGGCGGAAGTCGCTCTCCAACCAGGAGAGAGCCGTAGCTTCTCGCTCTCCGCCGCCATTGGCGCACAGGATGCGGCCGCGGCGCAGGAGGCCCTGGAGGCCGTGGCCGGCGGCGAGGCGACGGTCCGCAGGGCCGAGGATGATTGGGCAGCGGCCGTCGCCGATCTCTTCTCGAAGCTCCCCCGCCTGCAGGCCTCCGACCCGCGCCTGGAGCAGTTCTACAACCGCTCTTTGGTCCACTGCCTGCTCAATCAGTGGCAGGTGCCCGAGTTGATCCTCAACCCGTACTACTCCACGGGCGGCATCAACGGCGGCTGCGTCTGCTGCTACCTGTGGGACTTCGGCGAGCCCTGGGAGATCCTGCCCCTCTACGATCCCGAGGCGGTCAAGCGCCACATCCTGCAGTTCCTGGCCCTCGACATCACCCACCACTTCGCCTTCGTACCGACAACCGGGGAGGCCTTCGGGCCCTGGTATCCGGTGAACCAGGAGAAGATCATCTTCCTGATCTACTACTACGTCCTGCTCACGGGAGACACGGTCTTCCTCCACGAGCAGGCGGGCGCCAAGACCGTCATCGACTGGGTGCTGTACCACGCCCTGTACCGCGACCACCCCGACCTCCCCGTGGCCCTGATCGACTACGGCAAGGGCAACAACCATCTCGAGCTGCGGGGCAACTACCGCTACGACCACCATCTGCCGGACCTCAATGGACGCCGGTACGCCAACTACCAGGCGGCCTACGAGCTATCGCAGCTCGCCGGGGTTCAGGCCCCGGACCTGCCCGCTCGGGCCGAGGCGCTCAAAGCCCTGGTCCGAGACCTGATGTGGAGCCCTGAGGATCGCTGGTTCTCGCACCTGGATGAGGACTACTCTCCCGCCCTGTGCACTACCGTGCAGATGCTCAAGCTCCTGGGCAGCGGCGTGCTCGACGGCGAGCAGGTGGAGGGCCTAATATCGCACCTCAATGAGCGCGAGTTCCTGTCCGCTTTCGGCCTGCACAGCATGTCCAAGCTCGACCCGGCCTACGACCAGATCGACATCGACAATGGTGGGGGCGGCAACTACACCGCCTTCACGCCGCAGATCATCGAGCGGCTCTACAGGCTGGGGAGAGCCGACGTGGCCGAGGACCTCCTGCGACGCATCCTGTGGTGGGGGGAGCGCATGCCCTACTGGGGGGATTCGATCGTTGCCAACAATGTGGACTACCGCAGGGACACGCCGCTGCAGAACACCATCGGCGCCCTGGCCGGAGCCCAGAGCATCCTCTTCGGCATGTTCGGCCTCCGGGTGGCGGCGGATGGGAGCATCACCGTCAACCCGCAGCCGCCTGCCTTCTCGCCGGAGCTCAGATTGACGGGGCTCAAGCTCCGGGGGCGGGAGCTGGACATCCTCGTGGCCGAGGGGCGGGTCCGAGTCGTCGCCGACGGTGAGGTGCTGGAAGCGGAGGTGGGTGCCCCGATCGTCCTTCCGGCGGCGGACGCACCGCGATCATCCTGAGCGAGACTCTCATCTGCCGCTCGGGCCGCGCTACAAAGGCTGTCACGGTGCAGGTCCGCGAGCCCTCGCCGGGCTCCCACTTCACAGCGCCAAACACACGCGACCGCTCAACACCGGAGTGTGCCCATGAACACGTGGATCGACGAGGCTACCGGCAGACGTGTGCGACAACTCACGGAGGTCTCGGGTGGCGCACGGGTGCCCTACTTCCGCCTGCCCCGTCACCTGCCGGACGGCCGCGTGCTGGTGCATGGGAAGCACGAGAGGGGCACCCTGCTAGTGCTTGACCCCGCATCGGGCGAGGCAGAGCCGGTGGCGGCGGAGCCCGGACAACTGCTGCGACTGCGCGAGGACGACGGCTGCGCCTGGTTCTACGACGGCCACGCGCGCACCGTGCTGCGCATGGTGCTGCCCGACGGGGCGCTGGAGGAGGTCGGGCGCGTGCCTCAGAGCGTCGAAGGGGATGTGGCCGACATCACCTGCGACGGCCGCACGCTGCTCGGCACGCGCACCCAGTGCGAGCCCTCGGACATCGAGGGTCTGTTCAGCGGCGAGATCGGCCCGTTCTGGCGCTGGATCTACAGGAAGCGCTCGGCGACGATGTGGGCTTTCGACCTCACCACAGGCCGGCTCACCGACATCGTCGACATGCCGGGGTTCAGCTTCCAGCACATCGACACCTCGCCGATGGATCCCGGTCTGCTGAAGTACGCTCAGGACGGTCTGGCGGTGTTCGACCAGCGCGCACATGCGGTGCGCATCGATGGCACCGACGCGCGCCCCATTCGGCCGCAGGCCCCCGGAGAGTGGGTCCACCATGAGTTCTGGTGGCCCGGTGGGCAGCTCATCGGCTACAAGTACATGGACCGCCGCAACGACGCTACGCTGCACCTCCGGCCCTGGGGGGAGTACGCTCCCAGGCCGCTGCACCTGGGGATTGCCGACCTGAGCGGGGCCGAGGTCTACTGCTCGGACCCACTGGCGCACTATCACTCCCACCTGAACGTCTCGGCGGATGGGACGGTGGTGACGGGAGAGGGCACGCACGACTACAGCTTCGTCTGTGCCGCGGCGTTTGAGATGACAAGCACCCACATCGACCTGCAGCCCCTGGCCGCGATCCACACCCCCTATCGGCCCGCGTCGGGCCAGGGCGTAGAGGCCAAGGTCAGCCTGTGCGGCCGGTGGGTGGTCTACAACGATACCGTCGAAGGCACCATGCAGGTGTGTGCGGTGGAGTTGTAGGGCAGGGATGCGCCACGTTGGCCGGAGCCCCTCGGCCTTAGGTCGCTGGATGTTGGGGCACGACACCCCTCAAGCGACTGAAAAAGACCTTGACACCCCCCCCTAAGGTCACGTATTATCATATAAACTGACCCTATATGTATATGATGAAGAGCCATTCATGATGGCAACCGCACCTGTCTCACCACTCGATCGTGTCCCCTCGAGGCGTGGTGCCGAACATGAAGTCCCCTCACCTGCCGGTCCTCCTGCTCACGCTGTGCTGTGCTCTGGTCCTTGCCGCCGATGAAAGCCCCGGTCTGAAAGCCCGGGTGGAGCAAATGCTCAAGGACGGCGACTTCGGTGCGGCCGTCGCTCTGGCCGATGAGGTCGCGCAGGCTCCGCCCGCGGAGCGCCCGGCGCTGCTGCGTCTGCTCTCCCGCGCTCACGAGGGGGCCGGCGACGCGGCCAAGGCAGGGGAGGCCCTCCTGCAGGCCCTGGAGGAGACCCAGCCCTCCTTGGATGACGTGAACGCGCTGGACCGTCTGGGCCGCGCTTGCCTGGCCGCGACGGCGCCGGAGAGCGCCGTGAAGGCCCTGGAGTACGCTCTGGCCCATTACCCGGGCGCCCTGACGCGCTACGGGGAGACCGCCCCTGCCGGGTACACGGCGAACCGGCGGCTGCTGGATGAGGCGGCGGGGTGTGTCGAACTGGCCGCCGCTTTGGCGGAGGCGGACCTCGCCGCCGGGCGGGAGGGGCTGCGGCCCGAAGTCGAGGACGTCGCCCGGCGGTACCCCCGGGCCCCCGGAGCCCAAGCCCTGTGGGTACGGATCGCCGAGGAGCAGTTGGCGGGCGGAGACGCCGCCGGCGCCTCCGTGACGCTCCTGCGCGTGCTCAGCGCCACCGGCGACCGCACGCGCCCCTACACGACCAAACTCCCGGACAACCAGGCGTACCTGGACGCGATCTCAACGGCCCACAGTCGTAGGGTGCTGCTGGACGCTCTGTCGTCCCTGTCTTCCGCCTGCGCCCAACCGCGGGCGGGCGAGCCCATCGAGGCGGCCAGGCTCACGCGGCTGGCCGACCTGTGGCACCTGGCCGAGGTCGCCTCCTACTCCGCTGTCCGCACGGATGCCTGGGCCGGCAGCACCGCTGCCCTTGTGCCGACGGACGCCGAGACGCCTCCGGACAGACCGCTTCCCCGGTGGGAGGCGGTCCTGGCCGAATGCGGCGGCACGGCGCTTGCGCCGGTGGCGCAGCTCGTGGTCGGCCAGTGGCTGCAGTACCGCGGGCTGTACGAGCAGGCTGCCGCGAGGTATGACGAGGCACAGACCGAGGCCGATCGCCTGCCCGGTTTGGCGGCGTGGCTGGCCTTCGAGCGGGGCGAGCTGGCGCTGCAGACGGGCCGGCCTGAGGAGGCTGTGGGCCACTACGGCCGCTGCGCCGACGCAGCCGACAGGGCTCTGGCAGCGGAGGCGGCCCTCCGTCTCGCCGAGTGCACCGAGTGCCTGGGGCGGTGGGCCCCGGCGAGAGACGCCAACCAGGCTCTGTGCGCCGACGGCACGCTATCGCCCGCTGTCAGGAAGCGCGCGGAGCTGGCTCTGGAGCGCCTGGCCGATGCCCAAGAGCGCGTTACGTCCCGTGAGGGCGGGCCGGTGGCGCGGTACCTGGGTCAGGACCGCCAGACCCAGGGCGACTGGCAGTGGCGCGGGCGCGACCGGCACCTGCTGTGCGCCTTGCTGGGCGGCACCGACCTGTGCGGAGGCGCTCTGGGGCCGTGGCAGTACGCGGTCGGTACCACCGACCCCAAGAGACACATCTACTGGTGGCATGGCGGCGAGGACCCCGATGCCGGCATGCCCTACGACCCGACTCTGGACAAGCGCGGACCCCGGAACTGGAATGACGGCGGGGAGAAGACTGCCCCGGGCACCGGGCCGGACCTTCTCGTCGACCTGCCGATCACCGCCGGTGAGTGCAACCTCTGCCTGTACTTCGTCAATGACCGCAACTACTACGAGCCCAACCGGATGTATACCGTCCACGTGACCGACGCGGCCAGCGGCGCCTTCCTGGCGGCGGCGCCGGTCCGGGACTTCGTCTCCGGTGTCTACACGCTGTTCCGCGTCACGGGTCCCGGCACCGTGCGTGTCCGCATCTGGCGCAACCTGAGCATGAACACGCTGCTCACCGGCGTGTTCCTCGATGGGCTCACGAGCCTGCCCGACTGGCCCGGCCTGACGGAGGGCCGCGACGCCCTGGCGGTCGTGGGACCGACCTGGGAGCAGTTCCGGAGCGCGTGGCAGTCCGGCGCCGACGGGGCGGCGCAGCGCGCGCTGCTCACCACGGTCTGCGACGACGTTCTCGCGGGCCTCAGTGACGCGGAAGAGGGCCGGGGGCTGGAGGCTATAGCTCGGAAGCTCGCAGAGGCCGGCTTCGAGGCGCAGTCCATCGCGGTGCAGGACGCGGCCCTGGCGGCGCTGGCGCGCGGCAGTCAGCGCCGGTACGCCGCGGCTCTCGTGCGGGCACTAGACGCGTTCGGCCGGCGGAGCGTCACCTACTTCAGCTCCAGTCGGCGCAGAGCCGGTGACGAGGTGAAGCGGGCCCTGCATCCGGCCTGCGCCGCAGCGCGGGCGCACGACTACGCCGCCATGGTCGCGGTTCCCAGCTCGCTTGTGGCGCCCGAGGACCTGGTGCAACTGGCCCACACGCTGCGCAACGAGCAGTCCCAGTTGGCTGCCGAGTGTTTTCTACTGGCTGTGGATGGGGACATCACAAAGCTGCCGGCTCAGGACCTGTGGGCCTACGCCTATTGCCTGCGGGACGACGGCGCCCGGGCCGTCGCGTTACAAGAAGTCCTGGCGCGAGGGGAGCCGCTGCCGCGCCCGGAGGCGGTCCTCAGGTCCGAGTTGGCCGTTGCCTACTGCAACGCCGGCCAACTGGACGAGGCGGAGGCACAGATGGAGCTGGTGATGGAAAGCAGTCTCACGGAAAGAGACAAGGGCGACCTGGCGTGGATCCTGGTCTCTCACAGTCAGGCACGCGGTGACCGGTCGCGGGCAAAGCGTTGGGCCGAGCGGATCGCGCGCGAGTTGCCCGGCTCGACCGCGGCACCGAAGGCCAGGGGCATCCTGAAGGAGTTGGGCCAGTGAGACACGGCGACCGGCGCGGACAGGAGACAAACAGGGGGAGAACCATGACGGTGCTCTTGATATGGCTCTGCGCGGTCGGCCTTGGCGCCGCCGATACCGGACAGGTGGCCTCGGATGTCATTGCCCATCGCGAGGCCGCCATCGCGGAGCTGGTGGCAGTGCTTGAGACCGAAGCGGTCTTCGCCGACCGCCGCGAGGAGGCCGAGCAGGCCATCTTGGCCCTGGGGCAACTGCGGGCCGAGGCCGCGGTGCCCGTGCTCGTGGAGCACCTGCTGTTCTCCCCGCACCCCCGCGACGAGGCGCAGGCACTTGCCGACTATCCCTGCGCCGTGGCCCTGTGCCGCATCGGGAGCCCGGCGGCGCCGGTCCTGCTCAAGCGCCTGGCGGGAGATGACGAGGCCGTGTGGCTGGGGACGCAGGTGCTGCTGTACATCGACGGCCCTGCCATCGCGCAGTCCCGCCTCCACCTGGCCGCCGAGGCGCAGCTTCGCGAGGACCGCACTCAGCGCCTGCGCCGGGCGATAGGGGAGCTGGACGCGGGCGTCGTCCCGTCGCTGGGGTACGGCCCGACCGACGTCGACCCGCCTCCTACGCATCCGGCGGCGATCGCGCGGGAAGCGGCAATCGATGAGCTGCTGGCATTCCTGGCGACCGAGGGCATGTTCACCAGGGAGCCCGACCGCGCCGAGGAGGCGGTGGTTGCTCTGGGGCATCTGCGGGCGGAGGCGGCAATCCCACTGCTCGTGCGGAACCTGGTGTTCGAGCCACATCCGCCCTTCGGCGCCGACGGGTTGTGCGACTTCCCGTGCGTCGTGGCCCTCATCCGCATCGGGGCCCAGGCGGCCGCCCCGCTGCTGGCGATCATGCCGACCGACGACGACCTGACGTGGCTGGGGTACCATGCGCTGGCCCACATCGACGGACCGCAGTTGGCCGCGGAGCGCCTGGGCATGGCCGCCGAGAGCGTCACCGACGAGGCCGGGGCGGCACGACTGATGGCGGCGGCCAAGTACGTGCTCACCTGCGGCCGGGATTCGCTGGAGCCCAGGAAGCGGAAGCGCGCCCGGCAGTGAGCGGCGCGTAGGAGCGCATCGGGGCGGCGTCGGCCTCAGCCCTCGTCCCGCTCCACCCCCTCGGGCACGTAGTTGCAGATGCCGATGGCGTGGAGAAGCTCGCCTCCGAGATTGGGCTCAGGGCGATCCGCCAGGCCCCAGCCGGGGACGTGGTCGAACTCCGGGCGTACGTGGGCCAGGTAGTCTGTCAGCGGGGCGCGGTAGGCCTCGTGGGCCAGCGCCCGGTAGTGGCCCTGCAGGTCAAGGCCGGAGGCCGGCTCACCCGTGGGGAGCATCACCAGAACCCCGAAGGTGACGTCGCAGAAGGCCCACTTGCCCTCCAGCCAGACCTCCGTGGCCGTGTGCCCGCAGCGCTCGTTGCTGTGGAACAGGAAGCAGAGCCGCGCCGGAATGCCGGCCACGCCGCACAGGGCGATGAAAACCCGCGCCTGCTCGTTGCACCACCCCACCCCCGAGTCGATCAGCCCCTCCTCCGACAAGGCCCTGTCCGGCGCCACGAACCCCGCCAGGTGCGGGTGGCGCACGTGCTCGCGGACCCATGTGTGGATGCTATCAACGCTGTCGCGGGACGTCCTGCAGGGCAAGCCGGCCGGCACCGCCTCCAAAAGAGGGCGGGAGCCGGCGCGGTATGCTATCGCGCGCGGCGAGAACTCGGGCCCGTACAGGACCGGGGCGGTCTCGGGGCAGAGGCGCACCATGCTCTGGGCCTGCTCCCGGTCGATGCCGGCCACGGGCGTCTGGGCGATCTGGCGGTCCGCATCGCCGGGGAAGCCGCGAGCGATGTACGGGGTCAGGTCCACGGGTGTGCTCTCCCTATGGAGGCCCCCCTTGTGGCGGGGCCGGATGCGCGCCTGGAGCGCCTACCTCGGCTCCAGCGCGTAGATGGCCGTCTGCCACTTGCCCAGGTCGACCTCGAAGCCGCGAGTGCCCTCGGCCACGACCTCGCCGGTGATGGCGTCGGTCACTCTGGCCTCCGCCGGGAGGCTGAACCGGACCGGCCCGGCCTCGGCGGTGTGTACTCCCAGCAGCCCATTGCCGGCCCACAGGTTCACCCTCGAACGCCAGGCATCGGTCCAGAGGTGCACCCCGGCCCGACGGGCGGCCTCGGCAAGCAGTGCCGCCGGGATCCGGCCTGTGCCGCTGTAGAATGATGTCCAGCCCTCGTGGGCCGCAACGGCCGCCGCGGCGCCCCCGCCCTCCACCCATTCCGCCAGCGGGGTGGCACCCTCTCCGACCACCCGGAAGCGCGGCGCCATGGCCTTGTCCGGGCCGTACTGGCCGCCGGGCTCAAGGCCGTCCACCTCCGCCACCGCTTCGCTCCAACGGGCCTGGAGGTTCCCGCCCGCCTCCTCCAGCTCGAAGCTCATCCCTGCGAGTTGGCTCATGTGCTCCACACGGAGACCCTCGTCGCTGGAGAAGCCCGGGGCGTAGGCGAAGACGAGGCTGCGCCCCTCGGCCTGCAGACGGGTCAGTTGCTCCCGCTGCTGGGCCGTCATGTGCCAGGTGTTCAGAAACACATAGCAGCGGTAATCCCGGGCCTCAGGGGCCAGGGCATCCTGCAGCAAGAGCACGTCATACGGCGCGCCGATCCGCTGCAGCTCCCGGAACTGCTGGTTACACAGCTCCTGGCAGAGGGCGTCCTTGTCCGTCTTCCAGTCGGCCATGGCGTAGTAGGTGGTGGGGTCGAAGACGACGGCGATCTGCGTCCAGGAATGCCGCGGCCGGGCGAGTGTGCGCTCGCCCAGATCGTGCAGCTCGGCCGCGGCCTTGAGCAGCTCGGGGTCGTTGAACCACCCGGTGGTCATGTCAAACCACCACAGGCCGGTGCGGTTGCTCAGCGCATTGAGCGTCTCGCGGCGCATGATGGCGATGTCTTGCTCCGTGCTGTGGGCGTGCATGTACGGCTTGTCGCCGGACAGGTGGGTGCGGTCGTCGCCCTCGTCGATGAAGAGCTTCCCGTGGGCCTGGATGCTGGCGGGATAGGCCCGGAAGGCGCCGTCCTCACCCATGGCGCGGTGGCTGTAGCTGTGGGGGCTGCTGAAGAAGTCGACGTCTGGGCTCTGGTAGGCCTTGTGGGCCGCGAGGTGGCCGCCCTCCTGGGGCCAGCCGATGTCGGTGAGGTAGGCGTAGAACACGCCGGTGACGGCCTGCCGGTCGGTGGCCTCTTTCGCCACGCCGCAGAAGTGCTCGATGGCATCCACCGTGGTCTCATGCAGGCACTGCCAGTAATCCGCGACCCGGCGCGAGCGGGAGAGGTCCTTGAAGACCCCCAGGTCGGAAGCCATGCGCTCTTCTTCGGTGGCGCAGGTGATGTCCGCAAACGACCCAAGTTGCGTGCCCCAGGCCGCGTTGAGCTTCGCCACCTCGCCCTCGTACCGCTCCGTGGCCCAGGCAATGAACGCCTGCCGCATGGGCTCGCTGGTGTCGGGTAGATGGGGGGGACTCCACAGGTGCCATTCGCCGTAGATGCCGGTGGCAATGTGGTAGCCCACGATGCGATCGGCGTAGGGTGATTGCCGGAAGTGGGCGATGAGACTGCGCAGGGCCGCCCCTGCGTCCTCGCGCCACAGCGCCGAGGCGAAGGACTCGTGCCGGGTGCCCCCCCAGTCGTCTATGACGTGCTCGGTACCATCGGCGTAGCCGGCCACCTGCTCCGGGTGCGCCATGCACCACCAGGTGGGGGCGGAGATGTGCACTCGGGGGATCACATAGGCGTCCGGAGCTTGC
>CAYRFY010000079.1:12423-17203 GCA_964423635.1 uncultured Armatimonadia bacterium
TGAACACGTAATAGCCTGCCGCCGCCATCTGACCGTACTCGGCGGCGACGGGGCTCTGGCCCTGCAGGTACATCATGGGCACGGCGGGCTTGCCGGCGATGTACAGCGCAGGCGCCCCGCCACAATCCGCGACATGTGCCGGAGTGGGGGAGAGGGTGCCCTCCTTGCCCATGATTTGCGCCGTGCGCGTCGCGGCATCGCCCACGCCCTCGAAGGTGCAGCGGGAGAGGGAAAACTCCACCTCCACCGGGCCACTGTGCAGGAAACGGTTCACCCCAACCTCCACCGGCCCCAGGGCCACCTCCTGTCCCACCTGCCACTGCGAGGAAGCCGGCTGCGGTGCGAGCTCGACGCTGCCGAGTACCGCGCGGTCGCGCAGGATACGGACGTGAAGCTTCTCGTCGCTCTCCATTGGGGCGGTCGGCGACACGATTGCCGTGAGGCGCAGCGTCTCCCCGGCGGCCACCTCCTCGGGCACCTGCAGGTCCACCAGCTTCAGCCTGCCGCGCCTCCCGGCGTACTCCAAAGGCAGCGGACCCCAGGCGCCGCCCGGTGGCCGGGCCAGCTCCTCGCATTGCTCCCAGTCGGAGTCATCGAACTCCGGCAGCGTCCAGCCCTCTATCTCCTCGGGCGAAAACCGCGTCTGGCGGTCGCTGACGATCACCCGCTGCCGCCCATCGGCGTACACGAGCTGCAACTGAGCCAGGAACCCGCCGGGGAAGGCGGCATTGCGGCAGAGGCAGGCGATGACGTTCTTGCCCTGCCGCAGGTGGGGGAGGGCGTCGGTGACGTCGGTGCGATTGAAGCCGAAGCCGCTGTCACGCACGTGGGACCCGTTGATATACAGCGAGTAGCCGTCGTCGCCGCTGCCCTGAAGGGTGGCGAAGTCCAGCTCTCCGTCCACCTCGAAGCTGAGGCGGAAGTAGCCCGGGCCCTGCTGCTGGTTCACGCTGCCCCAGACCCAGAACGCCTGCCACTGCTCGGGCGGCTGGGCCACGGCGGGAACGCACACGATCACGGCGATGAGAGATGATACCCCTGTGGTGGTACGCATAGTGGCCTCCGGGATAAGTCGGCGAGTCTGCGAGTCTCGAGTCGCGCGTCAACGACTTACGGCGTCTACGGCTTCGCGGTCGCGAGTCTGCGGGTCACGAGTCGCGAGTCAACAACTTACGGCGTAAACGACTTACGGCGTCTACGGCGTCTACGGCCGACGGCGTCAACGGCTGAAGGCGTCTACGGCCCAGGGGGCTGCCAGGCGGGAGCTAGCGCAGGCGCGCCCACGGACGGTCCAGTCGGGTTGCCGTTCTCCGCCGTGGTTCTCCGTTTCCGTTCTCGGCCGTATTCCTCTGTTGCCGTTCTCCGTGGAACTCCGTGCTCTCCGTGTCTCCGTGGTCTGCCGTTGCCGTTGCCCGTAGTTTGATGTTGTCGTTACCCGTGGTCTGACGTTGCCGTTCTCCCCCTTCTCGTGGTTCTCCCCGTTCACTCATCACCCGGCTGGAACTTGCGGAACAGATGATAGGCCACCAGCCAAGTGACCACCACGACCGGGATGAGCCCGAGGTTGCCCATGATGCCCACGATGGGTCCGGGATACTGAAGAATGGTGCCCACTACCACGAGGGCGATCGCCGGGGCGAAGGCGATGGTCATGCCGGCCACGTGGATCAGGCCTCCGAAGAACCGCTGAGCGGCATCGGTGGCTTCGGGGAACAGACAGGCCGCGATGGCGCCGACGAGAGAACTGGTGCACGCCGCCAGCGGAACGCACATGGCCACGGCGAGGAGCATGTCGGGAGCAACGCCGGGCCTGGCAATGCCGATGCCTATCAGGGCGGCCACCACCCCGATGGAGTGGGCCAGGGGACGTGGGAGGCTGAGGCCCGCCAGCACCTGCCAGTCGGGAACGGGGAGGGCGCGGAGCAGCGCGATGTGCCCCAGCTCGGCGCGGAACCTCAAGGCGTGAAAGCTGGCCAGGAGAAACAACGTGTAGCCCGCGACCGGACCCACCAGCACGCGGAGCACATCGTCGTCCAGGGGCAGCCAGGTGGCCAGAAGGCCGGGGATCACCACGGCGAAGCCCCAGCCGACGACGCGTAGAGTACCTGCGCGCGAGGTCTCGGCCAGCGTGCGATAGGGCAGAGCCCAGAAGGGGCCGCCCCAATTGGGCAGGAGACTGCGCTGGTTTGCCGGGCGCCCCTGCATGCGCTCGAGGGCCAGCGCGTCGGCGTTTTGCGACCTCATGGCCTGTCGGATGCGGGACACCCGGGCCGAATGCTCGATGGTCACCTCGATGATGTCACGGTCCAGGAGACAGACGCCCACGACGGCGGCGGCCGAGAGGGCGCCAAGCAGGCCGTAGGTCAGGGAGAAGCTCGCCATCAAAGGCGGCGTCTCCTGTGTCAGCAGGGCCGCCACGGAGAGCATCGGCCAGAACAGGACCAGCAAGGGCGGGCGTCCGAGCACATCCAGAACCGCGCCGGATTGGCCCGCGCCCCTGGAGATGGCCCAGACGGCTCCCACCGCGGCGAGAATCACCACCGCGTAGGCGGTGGTCTTGAGGTGGCGCACGGCACTGCCCACGGCGGCCTGCGAGCCGGCCACCACCAGCTCCACGATTCGCGCGCCATTGACCACCAGGACGGCGTACGCCCAGCCCACCAGCCAGATTGCGCCAATGCCCGCCGGCGTGCCGGCCATGCCCTCCCAGCGCAGGGGCAGGAAGGCGAGCATCATCAGGAGGAAGACCCCCACCCACAGCAGCAGACTGAGGGCATCGGCCATGACGCGGCCGATGACCACAAGTCGGCGGGGGATAGGGCTGGGGAAGACCAGGTCATAGTCCGCCGCCGAGAAGCTGAACACCGCCCCATCCAGCCCGCGCTCAATGGCCGTGGCGGTAAGCATGAGCAGCAGGGCCACCATCCCCAGCCGCAGGTGGACCTCGGGCACCGTGAGGCCGTGGGCACCGGCGCCGGCGGCCCCACCGGTGAGCCGCGCGGTGATTGCCGCCAGGATGTTGGCGCCCATCCAGACCACGAAGATCACCGCGAACACCAGGCGCTTGGGGTTCGTGAGCACCGACAGGATGCCGTTCTTGAGCAGGTGTAGCTTCAGGTAGATGAGCGCTCTCATGGTCAGGGGGTGGCCCCTCGGGTCAGGGCCAGGAAGACGTCCTCCAAAGACACATCCTCGCCGACGCTGGCCCGATGGCGCAATTGGCCCAGATCGCCCTGGGCGATGAGCACCCCGCGGTGGAGCACCAAGACCCGAGGGCACAGGTGCTGTACGGTGTCGAGGATATGTGAGGAGATCAGCACCGCGGCACCGTTGCTGGCCGCCCCCTCGATCATCTCGCGTACCGCCCGCTGTCCCGCCGGGTCGATGCCGATGAAGGGCTCGTCGAAGAGGAAGACGCGGGCGGAGTGGATGAAGGCGCAGGCCACGGCGAGCTTCTGCTTCATCCCCTTGGACAAAGTGCCGGCCAGCGAGTCCCGGCGCTCCCACAGGTCCAGGTGCTCCAGGAGGGCCTGGGCCCGCGGCTCGAAGACCTCGGTCTCGCCGTAGGCCATGTGCACGAAGCGCAGGTGCTCCATGACGGTGAGCAGCTCGTAGAGGTTGGGCGTCTCGGGGATCAGGGCGATGTTGCGCTTGGCCTCGGCGGTCTGATCCACGATGCTGTAGCCCGCGGAGACCGCATCCCCCGAGGTGGGGCGCAGGATGCCCGCGATGCAGCGCAAGATGGTGGTCTTGCCCGCCCCATTGGGCCCCACAAGTCCCACGATCTCGCCGGGCCCCACGGCGAACGAGACGCTCTGAACCGCGGGGAAATCCCGATAGAACTTGCACAGGCCATCGCTCCGTAGCAAAGGAGCGACGGGCTGCGGCTCCGGCGTAGCAGACGTCTGTGCCCCGCCCTGTGCCGGAGGTACCTGCTGAGGCGCACTTTGGCCGCTGTGGCCATCCTGGCCGTGCTGCGGGGCCGAGGGCACGGTCGCACCGGCCTGAGTTGTGTCGTCAATCATCTGCTGCGACCTCTTTGTAGGCCCGCGCGGACCGATGGCCCTGGTCGCCGGGTGCCCTGAGCGCCATCACGACATCGCCCTATTCCCCACCTGCCGCGCCCAGCCCTTCCCTTCCCTCGCCCTGCCCCGCGGCCTCACTCACGCCACTTGCCATCCATGTCGACCCAGGACGGGCTCCTGTGAAGGGGGCGCAGGGCCTCCCCCCGTTGGCCCCGCCCCTCGCCGGGGAGCACGGGCCACCCGACTGCCTCGGCGCTGAGCCCCAATAGGCCGAGCGAGTGCGGGGTGATGCGGTGGGCTGCGTGTCGGCGGCGCCGAGAGCGGCCTCTCATCACGGGACGCCACGTCGCCCGAGGCGCCGGAGCCGTCGCGAGGACGTCGTGCACACGCGCGCAGGCGAGCCGAGGCAGACGGATGAGGCAATGCGGACGAATGAAGCGCGGAACAAAGGAGGACGAAGGTGGAAAGTCCTCCGAATGACCGCAATGTATGCCCGGAGCTTCGCATCTGCGTGCGACAATTGCACCCGGCGGCGCCGCCCCGGCGGCGACCAATGACGAGGGAGGGGTGTGTCATGCAACGAGGCAGAACCGGCGGGTTCACTCTCATCGAGCTGCTCGTGGTCATCGCGATCATCGCGATCCTGGCATCAATACTGTTCCCGGTCTTTGCCAGGGCTCGCGAGAGCGCCAGACGGGCCTCCTGCACCAGCAACCTCAGACAACTGGGCACCGCACTGCACATGTACGCCCAGG
>CAYRFY010000080.1:0-17129 GCA_964423635.1 uncultured Armatimonadia bacterium
ACCTCAGGGGCAGCCCCTGACACCCACGGTCTTATGTGTGAGTAACCGCCAGCCCACCGGGAGAGGTCGGTCTTCAGGCCCCGCCGTACAGGGCATGACGGGCGGGTGAGGGGGAGGTCCATCAAGCGTGCATCGGGAGCCACCAGCGGCCGTGGCGCGCAGCGGAGGGAAAGCCTTCAGCCAACGCCGGGTGGGCTTCCCCCTCACCCGCGCCGATACGACCGGCGCGACCTCTCCCGAGGGGAGAGGTGAACGACGACGGCCGCCACGCTCCCCTCTTCCGAGGGGAGAGGTGAACGACCAACGACCAACGACCAACGACAACCACCATGACCAAGCTCCGCTGCACCAGAATCGGCCTCATCCTTCCCTGGCCCCCAATCGGGGGCCCGATCCCGCACGCGTACGGCCAAGAACCACCATCTCCCGCGCAATAGCGGAATCGAGGAAACGCAAATGGCACGCAAGATCACCATTTTCGATACCACCCTGAGAGACGGAGAGCAGTCCCCCGGCGCCAGCCTGGGCATCGCCGAGAAGATCGCCATCGCCCACCAACTGGCCAAGATGAAGATCGACGTCATCGAAGCCGGCTTCCCCATCTCCTCACCCGAGGATTTCGAGTCCGTCAAGCGAGTAGCCTCGGAAGTCAGGGGGCCCGAGGTCGCCGGTCTGTGCCGGGCCGTGGAGAAGGACATCGACGCCTGCTGGGAAGCGGTGAAGTTCTCGGACAAGCCGCGCATCCATACCTTCATCGGGACCAGCAACCTGCACATCGAGTTCAAGTTCAAGAGCACCAAGGATGAGGTGCTCAAGCGGGCCGTCAATGGCGTGCGCTTCGCCAAGGAGCGCTGCGACAATGTGGAGTTCTCGGCCGAAGATGCCTTTCGCACCGACCTGGACTATCTGCGCGACGTGGTGGAAGCCGTCATCGAGGCCGGGGCGACCACGGTCAACATCCCCGACACCGTGGGCTATGCCACGCCCTGGGAAGTGCACGAGACCATCAAGTACCTGTTTGACAATGTGCCCAACATCAAGCAGGCCACCATCAGCGTCCACTGCCACGATGACCTGGGCATGTCGGTCGCCAATTCGCTGGCCGCCGTCACCGCCGGGGCCGGGCAGGTGGAGTGCACCATCAACGGTCTGGGCGAGCGCGGCGGGAATGCGTCGCTGGAAGAGATCGTCATGGCCATCAAGACCCGGGCCGACATGTTCGACTGCTACACGGGCATCGTCACCCAGGAGATCGCCAAGACCAGCCGCATGGTCAGTAACCTGACGGGCTTCGTCGTCCAGCCGAACAAGGCCATCGTCGGCGCCAATGCCTTCGCCCACGAGGCCGGCATCCATCAGCACGGGATCATCATGAACCGCCAGACGTATGAGATCATGAAGCCCGAGGATGTGGGTGTCTCGGAAAGCGCCCTGACTCTGGGCCGCCGGTCCGGCAAGCACGGCCTGCGCAGCCGGCTGGAGGGTCTGGGCTACGAGGTCAATGAGGAGCAACTGGATGACATCTACCAGCGGTTCCTGAAGGTCGCCGACAAGAAGAAGCAGGTGTACGACGAGGACCTGGAGATCATCATGCGGGAGGCCACCGACACCATGCCGCAGGTGTGGACTCTCGTAAGCCTGCAGACCACCTCGGGCCCGCAGACGATGCCCACAGCCACGGTGCGGCTGGAGAAGGACGGCCAGGAGATCCAGGACGCCGCTTGCGGCAATGGGCCGGTTGACGCCGCGGCCAAGGCCATCGAGCGCATCACGGGGATGGAGCTGACCTTGGAGGACTACTCGCTGCGCAGCATCACCGTGGGCAAGGACGCCATGGGTGAGGCGACGGTGCGGGTGAAGTGCAATTCCCACGAGGCGATCGGCAAGGCGGCCAGCACGGACGTGGTGGAGGCCAGCGCGAAGGCGTTTCTCAATGCGGTGAACCGCATCCTGGTGGTGCAGACGACGACGGAGCAGTAGAGTGCGGCAGTTGTGTCTCGCCGTTCCCAGGAGCGCAGAGGGGCTGGAAAGCCCGCCCCACCAACGGCGACGGCGAACGGCATTTGGGCGAGATGGCTGCGTTCGCGGAAGACCACAAGCGCCGGAGCCCGGAAGGGTTCCGGCGCTTTGCTGTTCAATAGGGTAGGGTGACGATCCCAAGACCACCGCGAAGGAGCCCGTGCCATGCGCCTCCAGCTCTCGATTACCACGCTTCTGTGCCTCCTGCTGCCCGCGGCCGTTCTCGCCCAGCAAACAATCACCGCCAGACCGTGGAGTGCGACCCTGGGCGACAGGGGCCCGTCGCAGATCCTCTACAACGGTGAGCCCTTGGCTCGCTCAGGCGCCTTCAGTGCCTATCTCCCCGACTGGAAGGGCACGCGCTTCACCATGGACGGGGCGACGCTGGAGGTCAACGGCAACACCGCGACGTGGACCAGGGAAGACCCGGGCAATCAGAGCGCCACCCTGACCCTGGAGCTCAGCGAGAAGGGCTGCACGTTCTCGCTGCATACCACCATCGAGGTCGACGGGCCCTCGGAGTTCTCGCTGCAGCTTCTACCCGAGGCCGTGCGCACCGACGAGACCACCCTGTTCACATGGCTTGAGGGCAGGCCCAGGGTGATCGGTCTGGACAGTCCCTTCGAGCGCATCTCGTCCATCACGGACCTGCGCTTCGAGCGACCTGACCGCAGCCTTCAGCTCATCTGCGACGGCATGGAGATGCAGGACCGCCGCGCCGCGAATGGGGAGCTGTTTTTGGTCTCTGTGCTCGGCGGAACGACCGGTGAGCCCAGAGAGGTGGACAAGTCCATCACGCTTCAGGTCACGCCGGTGCCGGCCGAGGACATCGAGGCCCGCAGCGTGCTCTTGAGCCAGCGGCCCGAGGAGTACCTCCCCATCGAGCCGAAGAACCCGGGCTTTGAGCAGGGAGAAGCCCGCGAGGGCTGGAGCCCGAACCCACTGGCCGCGGTGGACCGTGAGGTCAAGCATTCCGGCGAGCAATCGGCCCGGCTGACGATCGAGCACGAGCTGGAGCCGGGGAATCGCGGTCAGGTGTACCTTACCCAGATGGTACCCGTGACCGAGGGGCGGCTGTACCGTACATCGGTCTCGATCCGCACCGAAGACGTCAAGAAGGGCAGCCCCGCCGGCACCTCCTCCACCGGCGCCACGGTGATCTTGGAGTTCGCCGACAAACAGGGCAAGTGGTTCGCCGGCGGCAGCTACGCCAAGGGGCTCTACGGCACCGTGGACTGGCGCTCCCTGCGCACCGATCCGGTTCAGGCGCCTAAGGGCGCCGGCTTCGCCATCATCTACCTGGCGCTCCGCGCCTACGGCACCGCCTGGTTCGATGACGTACGGTTCGAGGAGGTCCGCAGACACGCCGTGCTGCTCAGTCCCCTGTCCGGGACGCGGATGGAAGACAACACCCCGCGCTTCGACTGGTACTACCACCCCGGCGTGCCCACCGCGCTGGAGCTATCGAGCAAGGAGGACTTCTCGGCGGACGTCAGGCGTCTGACCGATGTCCGGCAGCCCCCCTACTCCCTGGACGAGCCCCTGGCTCCGGGGCAGTGGTACTGGCGCCTGCTGGCGCCTGAGTTCGACTACGCCTCTCCCGCCTGGCGCTTCACCCAGACGGCGCCCCTCGACCAAGACTGCACCGAGCCGCGCATCCTCGCCGAGCACGGCCACCTCTCCCGCCCCGATGAGCCCGTCACGATACACTTCGCCGACAATGTAGGCGTCACCAAGGCCACGCTCAAGGTAGACGGCACAGAGGTGGTCGCGGAGTTGGACCTCCAGGCACAGGAGCTGTCCTTCGCCCCCGCCGAGGGCTGGACGCCGGGCCTGCACAGCCTGGACATCGAAGCCGCCGACGCGGCGGGCAACAGGGCCGGACGGGCGCTTTTCTACACCTACACTCCCGACATGCCCCGCACCGTCTGGCTCCAGGAGAAGGGCGTGCAGACCAATGGGGAGCGCAGGTTCCTGTTCGGCATGTACGGCATCCGCGCGGAAGACATGCCTCGGGTGGCGGCCGGCGGCTTTGACTTCGTGCACAACTACCGCTGGGACGGGACCGGCACCACCGAGGAGGCCATCGAGTACTTGGATGAGGCCGAAAAGCACGGCCTGCAGGCCTTCATGGGGCTGAGCCGGGCGCGACTGATGGCCGAGGACGAGCAGTTCGTGGCCCAACGCGTCGCCGCCCTCATGACCCACCCGGGCCTGCTTTGCTGGTACCTCTACGACGAGCCCGACCTTCCCTTCCAGTACGTCTCCCCTCTCTGGATGGAGCGGTACTACAAGCTCATCCAGGCCCTGGACCCCTTCCACCCCATCGTCGTGACCTGCGCCTACGACAGCGCCGTCCCACTGTACAAGGACGCCCTGGACGTGCATTGGACTCAGGTCTACGGAGGGACGTCCTTCGTGGCCGGCCGCCTGGAGAAGCACCGTGAGTCACTGAACCCGGAGACACCCCTGGCGGCGATCCTGCACTGCTACGACCGCGCTCAGAAGACCAAGGTGGAAGACGGTGTCGTCGCCAACCCCGAGGACTTCGAGCCTCGCCCGGCGGTCCTGCGGGCCAATGCCTTCATGGCCGTGGCGCACCGGGCGAGCTGTCTGATCTGGTGGTGGTGGGGCCAGGGCGGTACGACCTACGGTACCGTCGCCCACATCCCCGAAGCCTGGGCGGCCCTGCAGCAGGCCGTCAGCGACATCAGCTCTCTCGAGCCGGTCCTCACCGCCGATGGGGACGTGCAGACCTGGATCGAGGAGCCCGATGAGGGCATTCAGGTCCACGTGTGGGAAAAGCGCCTCCCCGGCAGGACGGTCATCATCGCCGTGAACCGTGATGAACAGCCCTGCGAGGCGACGCTGAACCTGAAGCTGACCGAGGGAAACAGGACCGCCAAGAGGCTGTTCGAGGACGGTACGATAGACATTGCGGGAGGCAAGCTGACAGATAGCTTCGATGCGCTGGGAGTGCACGTGTACGAGGTGGAGTGAGGCGGAGAACGGCGGGGAGACGTCTGACCACGGAGACACGGAGAGCACGGAGTTCCACAGAGAACGGCGGGGGGGCAGACGGAGGAACACAGCGGTACGGAGAGCACCTACCATGAAGGGCCTTTTCACGCAACCGAGAGCGCTGGCCGGTCTTCTGCTATTCGCACTGGCGGCGGTCTGCCTGTGCGCGGGCCCCGCGGCACTGTGCGCCGAGCAGGTCTCGGTTGTGGCCCACTGGCCCCTGAATGACAAGGACAGCACCGTGGCACGGGACCGCGGCCCCCACGGCTTCGATGCACGGATCGTGGGGGAGGTCGCATGGGTGGAGGACACCGCGGGCACCGCGCTGCGTCTGGCGGGCGAGGGCCAGCATCTCATCGCGCCTCCGGAGATGCCGCTGTTCGGCGGCCCCGGCGGCGGAACGGTTATGCTGTGGTTCCGACCCGAAGGGGAGCCACAGGGCGGTCTTCTGGGATGCACCACGGGCAATACCTATCCCCACGGGCGCCTGACTTTGGCCTACAAAAAGGACGCCGGCGACCGCTTCATCCAGAATCTGGCGAATGGCGAGGCGTACGACCACGTCAAGCTGTACCCCATCCCCCGCAGCGGCTACTGGAACCACTGCGCGGTGACCTATGACGGCAACCGGGTGTGCACCTATCTCAATGGGGCTCTCGTGCGCCGACAGGACCTGAGCTTCCAGCCGGACACAGGGGGCGCGCCACTTTGTATCGGGCAGACCGGACAGTGGCTGGGAGGGCCGGCCACCTTCCGCGGGCTGTTGCGAGACGTGAGGGTGTTTGCCGGGGCGCTGAGCCCCGAGCAGGTGCGCGCCTACCTGCGGGATACCGCGGCGCCGTTGGGGTACAGCCTGACGGCGCCCACGGTGCAGGTTGAGCCCGATCCGGCCTCGGGCCGCGCCATAGTGAGCGTGGAGGTGGGGCTTCTGCCCGACGTGGAGCCGGGGACGTGCTTCACGGTGGGCGTATGGCGGCCGGGTGAGACGGCGGCCGCGGCCACAGGGTGGACGGCCCCGCTGCGGGACGCCCGAACCGCCGAGGCGGTCATCGACCTGCAGGCCGTGGAGCCCGGGCCGCTGCGGTTCACCGCCCGTGCCCTGGGCCCCCATGGAGAGCCGGAGGGCGAGACCGGGGCCATGGATTTGGCGTGGCCGGAGCGCCGGGGACGTTTCACCCCCGCAGAGGGTGTGCGCATCCTCAACAACATGGTCTTCGAGCTGCTCAATGAGGAGACTGTCGCCGGCGGCGAGCACAGCTTCCGCAACCCCCGGGACGGCTGGGTCTACCTGGCGATGCCACGGGCCGACGGGCAGTCAGAGCAAACGGGCCTGGAACTAGATGGGCATGACCTTGCGCTGGACGCTGTGGGCGGCCACCTGGAGACCATGCGCCACCTGCCCCGGGGCGAATACCGCCTCCGCCTCATCGGCGCCCACGGCCCACAGCGCGTGATCGCCCGATCTATCGGCGGCCTGTACTACATGCTCTACGGCGCCGAGGGGCATGTGGAGCGCGCCGCCGGCATCACCGGCGCCCACGACTGGGACTTCCTGCAACGCCACGTCCTGGACCACACCAACACCGTGGTGGCGCTTCCCAGTGTGTTTGACAACCCGGATGAGGAGGAGCGCCTGCGACGGTGGCATGACCGGGGGCGACGCTGGCAAGAGTACTTCCATGTGCCGGAGGAAAGCGTGCTGGAGACCCTCAGGGGGAAAGCGGCCCTCCGGCACCCGCTGTGCTCGGGCGGATGGGTGGACGAACTGGGCATGAGGCACAGGCCCGTCTTCGGCGAATGGGCCGAGGCCCTGGAGGCCATCGCCCGCGATCCGCAGACCGCGGACCGCACCCTGTGCCTGTACTTCATGGGACTGAACTCCGCCATGGGCCCGCTGGTGAGCGCGACGTGCAAGAGCTCCCATCGCGTCGGCATCGAATGGTACCTGCGGCCCTATCCCACCGAGGCGGAGATGGAGACGGGCTTCCGGCCCCACGAGCAGCGCGCCTGGCAGCGGCAGTGGTTCGAGCGCGTGGGGGGTGGCGAGGATGACTGCCGGGAGATCGCGCTGGGCCTCGCCTCCCAGGGCACCTTCAGTCTGGACATGTACCCCCACGTGGACTTCCGGGCGTTCTACGACCGCCAGTTTCAGTTCGTCGCCACGGAGCCGGCCTTCTTCGGGATCCGGGGGATACATGGGTGGTGGTCGACCCATGCTTCGGAGGAGATGATCCGCCTGCAGGCGCGGCTCATACGCCACTACTTCATCGAGGGGCACACCGACCGCTTCCTCTCCGACCCTTACATCCTCACCCACCTGCGCAACCCGGACTTCGCCGAGGGCACCGCGGGCTGGGACCTGGACCCGGCGGACCCGCCGACGGCGGAGGACCCCGGCAGCATCCAGGCCAGGACGGCGCCGCTCTTCGGGCAATTGCAGGGGCGGGCGGTCACCTACTACGTCGGCCACCAGCTCCAGACCTCTCGGGCACCCCTGGACCTGGGCGATACCGTGCTGTGGACGCGGCGCAGCGACCGGGCGCCCAACCGGTTCGCACAGATCATCCGCGACCTGGTGCCGGGACGGCTGTACTCCCTGCGCTGGTTCACCGCCGACTACCAGGACCTGGTCCGGGAGCGCTCCGACGGCAGGCCTCCGGCGATCGGCCTGCGCCTGGACGACGCGCAGATGGTGGAGGACCCGGAGCTGTGCTACGACTACGTGCAGCCCGCGATCCCCAGTTGGTCGAAGGCGCGGATCGGGGCCTTCGACAGGGACAATCCCTACTACGTTAGCGGGCACCATCGGGTGTTCCGGGCGCAGGCAAAGACGGCGAGGCTGACGTTCTCGGACTGGGAGAGTCCAGAGACCCCCGGCGCCGCCGTGGGCCAGGAGCTGATTTGGAACTTCATCTGCGTGCGGCCCTACCTGCCGGCGGAATAGGCACCGCGCTCCGTTTGCCTGGCCATCGTGTAGGCTTTTCTCGCCCCGAGGTGGTCCCCTCTTTCCTACCTTCATCTCACGTGAATCAGGTTCAGCCTCCACGGCGCGAACTGACCCACGAGGGCGCCGCCCTCGACCTTCATTGTTTCGTCTTCCAGCGTGTCGTGCGCTTCCGTCACCGGTGTACTGAGTCTGATCGCGCCCGCCACCGGCTCCTCCGTGAGGTTCACCGCCACCAGGAGTTTCTCGCCATTGGGCTTGAGGTAGGCACTGACCTGCACTCCCGCCGGGGCCTCCCGGAGCCATTCGCCGTTCTCCCAGTACCCGCTGAACTCCGCCTCATCGACGCCGAACTCGTCCCAGACCCGCCAGACGGGCGCCATGGCCTCGAAGGACCACGGGAGCTCGGTGTCGTGCAGCAGCGACAGCGCCAGGCCCTCGGGAGTTGTCATGCCGCCGTGCCAGTCGTAGACCAGGAAGTAGGCGGGGATGCCGAAGTTGTGGCCCATGAACTCGGCCCGGAAGGCGTCCAAAGGCACGCGCAGGGGCCTGGGCAGCCCGCACATGTGCTCGCCATCCAGATAGGCGTCGCAGAAGGCCAGGGTCGGCAGTGTGATCGCGCCCGAGGTGTGGCAGACGAAGAGGGTCTCCTTGTTCTGCTGCTGCAGGATAGTGCGAAAGCGCTTCATGGCCTCACGCGTGGCGAATAGCGACAGGGTCGGGTGGCGCCGACCGGTCTCGTCCACCCAGCCGCAGCCGTGGAGGGCATTGCTGCACTCCGCCGGGTAGGAGAGCCCATCGGAGTAGATGCCGTCCGGGCCGAAGTCGGAAAACAGCCTATCCAGCCCGTCGGCCATGAAGTCCGCCCAGGCGCTGCGCGGACAGATCGGGTAGTCCTTCTGGGGCGGCTGCCGTGTGTAGATGAACCGCTCCGGGTGGATGATCTCGCACTCGGACAGGTACAGCGGGTACTCCGGGGCGATGTCCGCCAGTTGCCAGGAGTGATAGAGGATCAGCTTGAGGCCTCTTTCGTGGCAGGCGGCCAGAAGGGACTTGAGCTCCCCGGTGTGAGAGGTGCGCGGGAAGCCCTGCCAGTCACTCCAGTGCTCGTGGAAGCCCAGGTACTTGAGGTCAAGTGATTTGTAGTAGTCCAGCACCGTGCCCTTGAACGGTGGCCTCGAGACGTCCAGTCCGCCGGCGACCTGTCGGGCCGCCCGGGTCACCTGCCCGGCGCCGTCACCGGCGATTCTCTGCGGGCGCGAAACGCGCTCCGAGCCGGTGCCTGTGAGGTTGTCGAAGCGATCGAGCAGGAGGGTGTGCTCGTCGGCGGGCAGGGGTTCGGCGCCGCTGCCCAGCTCCCCGGGCGTGCGGATGATGTCGGAGATGCGCACCTGATGGACGATGAAGTCCGATTCCATCCCGCCGATCCGCAGCACCGCCTGCTGCAGGTCCACAGGATCCAGAAACAGCGGAGTGTGCGGCAATGGGATTTGTTTCTGACCGTCCACATAGACCGCCCCATCGTCACCCCAGGTGAAAGCCACCGTGTGGGGCTCCCCGGGCTTCCAGGGATAGGGGCTACCGGCGATGCAGCGGTAGGCGTCGTGCTCGCGGTAGACAACTCGCATGCCGCGGTCGTCCTGGTTCCAGTAGAAGGCCACCAGGCGCTCGGGCTCCACGCGGGTGTCGGCGGGCCACAGCAGGTCGAACAGCCCGCGGTTGAGCTCGCCCGCGGCGGTGGAATCAAAGGTCGGGGTGAGGCTAATCTCCAGCGTACCTTGCTGAGGGTCGATGTTACCCGCCGCCGGATAGGTTACCGAGCGGTCGGGGCCCTTGGGGGTGTACGGCGCGCTTTGGATGCCGTAGCTACCCACCTGAGCATAGCGCCAGTGGCGGTAGTCGCGGGGAGTAGGCTTGACCGGGCTGGCCTGGAAGGCGAAGACGTAGTCCAGCGGGCGGTCGAGCTTCGTGCTTTGCCCGATCAAGTTGAGCTTCAGGACGGTGCGCTCGCCCTCGGGGACCAGCTCGATGGCCCTATCCCGGTCGGCGGGGCGCCAGTTCTCCTCCGTCTCGCACAACCATTGGAGACCCTTGGTTTCATCCCCCACCCAGACGTGGTACAGGAAGGGCGAGGCCCAGCCCTCCTCCGGTATCGCCCGGGCGTTGAGCTTGCTCGGGTCTACCTTCACCCAGACCGAGGGCCGCGGGAAGTGGTGCATGAGCTTCGCGGCATCGGCCCGGAAGGGGATGCTCAGCGTCAGGGCCTCCAGATCGGTACCGGGCCGGGCCTCCACGCGCAGACGCAGCTTCACGAAACCATCGAACTCCATACGGCCGCGACAGGCGATGCGCAGGCCCTCGGCACTCTGGGCGCCGGTGAACTCCACGGCACCCGCGGCCACCCTGGTGAGGTGGCCCGCCTGCGCCGAGAGCCCGGCGGCGCCACCGGCGACCTTCGCTTCCCAGCTCATCGGCCCGGCCAAGAGCGGCTCTTCCAGGGCCTGCACCGACTCGAGCAGCCCGCCGGAGAAGCCGTATTCCCGGCCCCAGCAGGCGATACGCAGCGGGTTGCGGGACAGCACCTGCAGCGGCGTCCAGGGCTCCAGGACCACGTCGTCGCCGAACTTGCCCGCATCCGAGCCCAGCCATTCCGGGGCCTCGAGAAGCGTCCAGCCGGCTGACCAGCGCGACTGTGGCCTCTCGGATTCGAAGACGACCACGCGGTAGTCGCCGGCCGGAAGGCCCGCGAACGACCATCTCAGCGGCTCGCGGCTCACACCCGTATCCAGCTCCAGACGGCCTTCGCGCACGGTCCTGCCGGCCGGGTCAAGGAGGCGAGCGATGACGGTGCTCGTCACCGGGGGCCCGGAGACCTCCAGCCGCGCGTCCAGGCTCAGCTCGCGGGCCAGAGCGAACGTGGACAGTCGCGCATCCACGGTGCCCACAGCCCGGAAGCGGGCGGGAACGAAAGCGATGTGCTCAGCTCCGCCGCGGGCCGTGATGGCCAGGACGTATTCGCCCTCCTGCATCTCGGGCGGGTGCATTGCGTAGCGACCGGCCGGAGCCTCGGCCCTCCATACCGGGTCGCCGCCCGGCCCGCGCAGCTCGACCGCCACCGGCGACGTGGAGCTGCCCGTCATTGTCAGCTCTCGCCGCCACGGCTCGCCCAGGGACGTGAGCTGCACTCTGTCTCGGGCGCGAAAGAGCAGATGGCCGAAGCTGACAGGTTCGTGGAAGGTGGTGCCGGTTCCCAGCCGGCTCCACGTGAGGTTGGGGCCTTCCTGCTCCCAGCCGTCGGTGGGGCGTTGCTCCGGGCTGCGGTCGACGCCGAAGTTCGCGGCCCAGACGACGCCCTCCGCCGGCGGGGCCGCCTGTAGCGTGGAGAAGGGGATCCGTGCCAGACCCGCCCAGGCGTCGGCATTCTCCACTACGCTGGTGTCCCACTCGCCGTTCCAGGCCAGGTCCTTGGCCCGGGCATCGGTCTGCGTCCCCATGGCGTTGACCATGAACTGATAGTAGTCGCTGTGCGTGTGCCCCGGGTCGAGGAAGATCTCCACCGAGTCATCATCCCACAGGGGCCCGTCGCGCTCGGCGGTCTGCTTCACTAGAGGCCTGCCCTGCAGCTTCGGGACCCGCCAGCCCACGAGCAACTCGGCCTCGTTCTGAGCCACCCAGAACACGGGTTGACTGCGGCTGAGCAGCCCACTTTGGAGGTCGCCGAAGGCGGTGAACGCCGAGGCCTGGGGCCAGGCGTCGGTGGTCAGCAGGTTGGCGGGCTCCGGGACCGTTTCCACCGTCGGGACACACCAGAAGGCGCGGCCGGATGAGCCGGGCTCGTCGGCAAGCGCGGCGCAGGTGACACCGAGCGCAACCAACAACGGCAGCAGGAGACGAGACACGATGGGTGGCTCCTTGTGTTCGGAGGTGCGGTGTGCCGTGGAGCGGTTCGTCGCAGGGGGGGCGGGGACCTTGGGGATCGCAGGTGACCGACTGCGGTGCACTCGTGGCACGGCGGCGCTCTCTGACGATTGCAGGGGCGCAGGCCGCACTCACTACTCCACCACATGCACGTACACGGGCACACGGCCGGTCGCTTCCAGCGGTACATCGGTGGTGAGCGTCACTTCGCCTTCGAAAACCCCGAGCTTGTCGGTGGGGACGGTGATGTCGAGGCGGTAGCCGCCGTCGGTGCGGCTCTGAGAGCCCTGGATCGCGGGGTCGCCGGGATGGTTGCCGTGGCCTCCAGATGGCATCACGACCCACAGTCTGTCGCAAGGCTCAGCGCCTGTGGATACGGGGTGGAACGGGTGGTAGGCGAGCTGTGCGCAAACCTGTGGGCAGGCCGGAGCGAAGACCTGGTAGGTATCGCAGCGGAGGCCTCTCCACAGGAGTCGTGCACAACTTATCCATAGGCGCGGCTGGGCGGCACGGGGCCGATGTTGGGGCCAGGCTCCGGGCGAGTGTCTGGCGGCCGGCACACGAAGGCGGGGTGCGGGGAGGCGGCGACTGAAGACGCCACGAGGGGACGGGCGCGGAGGAACGCCCGGGAGCTCAAGCTCACGGGCTCTCGGCGATGAGGCAGGCGGCGAAGCGGGGCACCTGCGATGCAGTGGTGGTCGTGCCTACTTCAGCACTTCAGCCGCGATTTGATCCACGCTGCAGAGGGCCACGTCGCGCTGCGCGGCCCAGGCGGCGATCTCGTCGGCCTTGGCCATGTGGCCGCTGGGCGCCATGATCTCGCACATGACCACCGCGGGCTTCAGGCCCGCCAGGCGGGAGAGAGCAATGGCGCCCTCGGTGTGGCCCTGCCGCTCCCGCAGGCCTCTGGGGCAGGCGGCCAGGGGGAAGACGTGACCGGGGCGCATGAAGTCTTCCGGCCGGGCCTGCGGGTCCAGCAGGGCACGGATGGTGGCGGCACGCTCGAAGGCCGAGATGCCGGTGGTGCATGCCGGGGTGTAGTCTACCGGTTCGGTGAAGGCCGGCACGTTTTCGCCGCAATAGCGCGGTTCCACCAGACGGATGTCCAGCTCCTTGAGCCGGTTGGGGTCGATGGCTACGGTTACCAGCCCCCGGGCATGGGTAACCATGAAGTTCACGGCCTCACCGGTGATCAGCTCGGCGGCGGCGAGCAAGTCGGCCTCCCCCTCGCGGTCCGGGGAGTCCAGCAGTGCTACAAATCCGCCGGCGCGGAAGCGCTCGACGGCCTCAGGAAGCGGCGTCAGTTGCATCGGTAACCTCTTTGCAGTCGACAGTTGTGTCTGCAGGCGCGCTCTGGCGCTGCGGACGGCGGATGGCGAAGAACACCCCGCCCAGAGTGAGCCCGGCGCCAACCCACTGGAGTGGAGCCGGGAACTCGTGGCGGAAGACGATGGCCGCCACAAGCCCTACCACAGGCACGCAGAGTTGGAACAGCATGGTGCGCGCCGAGCCCAGAGCATGCACCCCGCGGTACCACACCGTAAAGGCATAGGCACCGGAGACCAGGGCGTAGAAGACCACACCGAAAACCACCCAGAAGGCGTGGTTTTGGGTGGCGGGGTCGCCAAACTGGGCCATTACCTTCGGGGTGACCTCCATCGCGTTGGGCAGGCCGAGGGGGATCAGCGCCAGGGCGCCCAGACTCTGGCAGTAGGTGGTGACCTTCAGGGGCGAATACTTGGCCAGAAGGGGCTTTGCCAAAACGGCATACCAGGCCCACATGACGGCGGCGACTACCATGTACAGGCACCCGGACAGCTCCGTGGCTCTCCCGGGCGCCAGGCCTCCGCCGTAGATCACCAGTACCAGTCCCGCCACGCCCAGCGCGACCCCGGCGATGAGCTCGCGGCTAATGGTCTCCCAGCGCAGGGCCGCGGCCGTGATGGCGGTGAAGATCGGGGCCGTGCTGATGAGCAGGGCGCTTTCGGCCGCCGAGGCCCGCTGGATGGCGATGGCGAACACGATCTGGTAGGCCACCACCATGAAGAGAGTGAACCCCACGAGGTACGGCACATCGCGCCAGGCAAAGCGCATGTCGCGTTCCGCCACCCACAGCACCAGAAGAAGCGCGACACTCATCAGCGCATAGCGCAGGCTGAGCATCCCGTAGACATCGTAGTCCTCAAACACAATCTTGAGGGCCACGAAATGGCTGCCCCAGATGAGTGGAACGGTGGCGAGCCACAGGTAAATGGACAGCGACGGACCTCGGTCCGCCGCGGTGGGTGTCGAAGGCATCAGGCTTGTCCAGACCAGGCTGCGCGGCCCCGGTGCGAAGGCGCACGACGGGCCATGTGATGGGTGCTTTTCCGGGGAGACGAACCCGGCGGGCCGGTGCCCATTATAGGTAGGCCAAAGGACAGAAGTCAACGTCGCCGCCCCTCGGTGCGGGGAGCGAACCCTTGCGCCACCGCCCGGGCGCATGCCAAAGGCCGTCTTGCTTTGACGAGGTTCGGGGCTCCCGGCGCGCGGCCCAGCAATGGGACCGGACGCATGGCCGGAACGCCCGCCCTGGCCGGGAGTGTCATCATCAGAGCCATGGGGCCCGCAGGACGCCACCCGTGCAATCCCGTGGCGTCTGGCGAGACCCTTCGCTATGGCGGCGACGGCCGCGCCGGTGCTGCGGGATGACGTCCGCGCGCCTCGCCCGAGCCCTGCAAGACGCCTACAAAGGCTTGTACAGACGCAGTTTCTTCCGTTTGAGGCAGGTTCCGGGTCTCGTTCCTGCCGCTACCGGATGTAGATCGGGCTGTCCGGGCCGACTCGGCCCCGCCCTGCGGGAACCGCCGTCGTCCGTTGCCACTACCCTTGTGCGGTTGCCTGGTCGGTTCTAGGCGAGGCTTCGTTGGGCCATTGCCCCAGACAAGCGCACATAAAAGCCCGTATAATCACGACCAAAGAGCATATCTGCACCTAAGATGAGTTCATTGACATCGGATATACGTCTGTGCAGTCGGCAATGCTCTCTCGCCACCAGATGCGCCGGAAGACCGATAAGTTTGCGGCCATCGCCCATCATTACCAGGGCTCTCCCGCTGCGGGGCCAATGCGGGGCTTGCTTCGCAACATGAAACTATGTTATTCTGATTTGGAAGCGCGAATCACGGCTGAAGTGCCTGAGGCCCGATCATGGTTAGCGACATCTCGGACGTGGATCGGCTGTGCCGGATCTTCTGCAACGTGATCGAGGAGATCGTTACGGCCCGGGCGCTTGAAGACACCAATGGTGTGAAGCTCTCGAGGGCGCAGTTTGACGGGCTACAGTACGTGTACCTTCACCCCAAGTGCTGCATCAAGGACTTGGCCGGCGGCCTCTCGGTGAGTCACCCCGCAGCGGTGAAGCTGGTGGAGCGCCTGGAGAGCCGGGGCCTGGTGACGCGCGCGGCCGACAAGCGGGACCGTCGCGTGGTTCAGCTCAAGGCGACGCGGGCCGGCTCCCGGCAGGCCGCCGCCACCATCGCCGCCAGGGGCGAAGCGATCGAGCGAATCGCTGCCAGGGCGGGAGGCGAATGCCCGGTGGACCTGCAGGCATGTCTTTGCGCCTTCGTCCGGGCCGCCCTGGAGAGCGAGAAGGACACCTCAGGCGTCTGTCTGCGCTGCGGAGGCGGCCACAGTGATGATTGCCCTGTGTGCCAGGCCGAGCTTGAGTTGCTGGGGAGGTTGAGATCGGACAGCTAGCGAAGACGCCGTGACGGAGTACCGACGCCCCACCGCCCTGAGCCTTAGGCTTTGACACGCGATTCTGCGCTGTGCTATACTCCGGGCCAGACGAAGCGGAGGCTCCGTGTGTTTGGTGATTCTCAAGGAGGGGACACTAAAGTGCCCATGCGCCTTGCTCTTGTCCTCCTGGCGATCGTCCTGGCGGTGCCGGCGTTGTCCGACGCGACCGTTCTGACCACCGGAAACGGCCTCGACCTGAAGATCGATAGCGAGCATCCGGTCCTGCAATCGCCGCAAGGGGCCCTAATGCGCGGCACCATCGCCGTCATGCCCTCCCCCATCAAGCCCGTCTGCGACCGACTGGTCTTCTACGTCGATGGTGAGCCCAGACTGGCCACGGACGCCTCCAGCCCCCGGCTGGTGCTGGATACCACCGAGATGAGCGAGGGCGAGCACGTCCTGCGCCTGGAAGCCGAGCGCGACGGCAGGCTCTTCGTCAGCTCCGGAGCCGTCTCCGTCTGTGTCGGCAACGAGGCCGGCGAGGCGGTCTTGGGCGAAGCCATCCAGGTGCCTGAGAAGGCCGCACCGCCCTTCCAGAAGCTGTATCGCACCCCGATCACCGATGAAGCCATCTGGTTCAACGGCCTCGAGGGCGACCTGGAGAAGAGCGCCTTCAAGAAGAGCGGCCGGCTGTATGTCAGCCTCACCGACCTGCTGCGCCACATCGGCGGGCAGATCATCTGGGGCCCCAACTCGAGCTATGTCGAGGTGCATCGCAACGATGTCACGCTGCGCATCACACCGGGCAGCTCGAAGGTACTTGTCAACAACAACCCGGTGAACATCAAGTACGCCACGGTGTTCCGGGATGGGCGGACCTTCGTTCCGGCCCGAGCCATCTGCAACCTGTTCGATGTCTACATCGAGTGGAGCGACGCGGAGAAGCGTGCGTATGTCTACACCCCGCAACCCGGCTACGGTGTGGAGGTGCGCTCCTATCCGTGGATCTCACCGGTGACGGGCAATGCACTGGCGCTCAATCCGGGCCAGATCGTTTTGCGCAACTACACCGGCCTGCCCGTGCACGTGCTCCTGCAGGGCAATGGGTTCCGACTGGACTATCAGATTCACGCCCACAGAGCCATTGGGCCGCTCCCCATCCCGGCGGGGACCTATCGCACCACCGTATGGTCGCGGCAGGGCGAGGACTTCGACACCTACCTGACCATCGCTCCCGGCGCCAATGACCGCTACGATATCACCCATCACACCATCAGCCTCGGCGCCCACTAGCCTTCCGCACAGGTCGGGCTTTCCGGCCCTAAAACAACGCCAGACCACACAGCCCCGGCATCTGCCGGGGCTGTTTCGTTTGGGATCCAAGACGCCGCGGCGGACGACCCGCTTTCTGCCCCGGATGGCTGCGCTCAGTCTCGCCCGCTGCTAGTAGTTCAACCGTACTTGTGCGTTGCGCCCGGCGGGGACCTTCCGATGGCTGGCCCGAATC
>CAYRFY010000081.1:0-17107 GCA_964423635.1 uncultured Armatimonadia bacterium
CGTAGGCGCCGGTGAAGACCCCGCGCTTCTCGGTGTCGGCGGCGGAGCGGGAGATCTCGCCCTCCCGCAGCGCCTCCTTAGTGAACTCACGCACGGGCTGCTCGTACTCGGTGCCTGCGGTGAGCGTCGTCACCAGCGGGTGCTCGGGAGCCAGGACAACGTAGGTCACGCCATAGATGGTGTCGATGCGGGTGGTGAAGACCCCGATCTTCTCCGGGCGGCCATCGACGGCGAGCTCGAAGGACACACCATGCGAGCGGCCGATCCAGTTGGCCTGCATGAGCCGGACCCGCTCGGGCCAATTGTCCAACAGCTCAATGTCGTCCAGCAGGCGATCGGCGTAGTCGGTGATCTTGAAGAACCACTGGTTGCCCTCCTGGCGTGGCTCCACCATGCTGCCGCAGCGCTCGCACAGGTCGCCGTCCAGCTCCTCATTGGCCAGCACCGTCTGGCACGAGGGGCACCAGTTGACAGTGGTGGTGCCGGTGTAGGCCAGCTTGGCCTCGTAGAGCTTGAGGAACAGCCACTGGGTCCACTTGTAGTAGTCCGGGGCGGAGGTGTTGACTTCCCTGTCCCAGTTGTAGCTGATGCCGAGCTGGGAGAACTGCTTGTGCATGGTCTCGGTGCAGTTGCGAGTCCAGGTGGAGGGATGGATCTGGCGCTGGATCGCTGCGTTTTCCGCCGGCAGGCCGAAGGCGTCCCAGCCCATGGGGTGCATGACGGCCTCCCCGCGCATCATGTGGAAACGCGCCAGGACGTCGCCGATGATGTAGTTGCGCATGTGCCCCATGTGCAGGTCGCCCGAGGGGTAGGGGAACATGTTCAGGCAGTAATACTTGGGCCTGGCGGGGTCTCTGTCGATGCGGAAACAGCCCTGCTGCTCCCAATACTGCTGCCACTTCGGCTCAATGACTTGGGGGTCGTAACGGTCAGCCACTATACATGCTCCTCAACTCGCCGGCCTGGGTTACCGGGAATCTGCGCCAACCGCCTCGGACTGCGGCTCAGCTCGCGTCCCGGCGGGTGTAGCCTGCGAGGCGTTGTCTTGATCCTTGGACTTTGCCGACCCGGGCGCGGCGGCATCCCGAGCCTCGCCGGCGCTGGGCTCCGGCGGGCGATGGAAAGTCACCGCCGCCACCGCCAGCAGGGCCACCAGGACACCCAGGGCAATGCACAAATCGCGCAGCTCGGTGCGAGACAGCCGGAACTCCCGGGCATTGGCGATGATGAACCCGGCGCCCATGTACGGCAGAAGCGGCATGCCGGGGAGCCCCAGGCTCTCGTTGAGTGCCAGCAGGATGCCGATGACGGCTCCGGCCAGCATGGCCCAGAAGGTGCGGGACGCGTTGAAGCCAAAGCGCACCGCCAGTGCCATGAACAGAGCCAGGAAGATGAAATCCCCCAGGCCGATGGCGGCCACGTAGGCCAGGCCCTGGGCGCCTTGCTCGCCGGCGGCCGATCCGGCCTCGGGAATGGCCAGAGAGAGCCTCTGCACCAACTGGGGCGCGTGCTGTAGCGCCTCGCCGGTCGGCCCCCAGAAGACGGTGAAGATGTCGGCGAGCCCGGCCACGATGGCCACGGGTAGCGCCAGGGCCCGCTCGCGCACGATCCTGGACAGCAACTTGCCGACGAACAGGCATGCCAGGAGGAAGCAGACATTGGCCGCGGGGCCCAGGTATAGCCGGGCCCAGTCGGTATTGGGGCCCAACTGCGCCATCAGCCCCCAGGCGGCCAGGAAGCCCGCGGCCAGCGCGGCCTCCGTCGCCCACGAGACCACCAGGGCCGCTCCGGCACCCACCATGCCCAGACATAGGGCGGCGAAGAGCAGACTGCCCCCGATGACGCCCACCTCAGGAGGCACCCCGCGCACCAGCGGCACCGCCACGAGGAACCCATAGGACAGGAGCGCCAGCAAAGCGACATTGGCCGCGGGATGAAAGCGGGGGAACGCAGCGCCCGGCTTGGCGCCGGGCGGTGTCTGTGCTTCGTGGCTCATGTGGGGTTGTCCTGCGCCCGAACTCCTGCGGCCGACGACTGTCCTCGGGGACGAGCTCTCAACCATCTGTACGCGGCCCCGGCGGCTCGGGTCGCCGGTCAGTTGACCTCCTCGCACCCCAGGAACTCGCCACCGCTGATCTCATGGCCGACCATGCGCCGGCGAGCGTCAAAGTGGACCACGAAATGAATGAGATTTTGGCAGTTGCGCCCCACGACTTCCTTGTGCAGTACATAGCCGGTGGGAGGGGGCGGGGTGTCGGGATCGCCGCCCTCGATGTCGGCGTATTCGCACTGCAACTCGTAGGCCTTGTCCACCCGGGTGGCGATGGTCTCGCCGCACTTGCCGCACTTGACCCGGATGCGCACCACCGGCGCCGCCGTGCTGTCGGCGATGAACTGGCCTATCAAAGCCTGCTTGAGGCTGGTGAAGAGCTTGGTCACCGGCGGGTCACCTCGTCCCGACATGCCCCGTTCGCCGCCATCTGATCCAGTCTTCCCGGGGCGGACGTGGCGGGATCGCTGCCCGCAACGCCGCAGGCCCGGACAGGAGACCCGCCCGGGTCAGGGCGATCGTCAGTCGGCCGGATACTGCCGCAGGATGAACTTCTCCTCGGCCAGATCATTATAGCACCGGGCTTTGGGCAGTCAAGGTGGCATGGAACGGCTGTTCCCGCCTTCTGACGCTCCGGTGTCCGGACCCCCAACCCGCTAGTGGCCCGATTCCTCCGCCAGCTCCCTGAGCCGAGAGACCGCGGCCTGGATCGCCTCGTCCGGCGTGGAGGCCCCCGCCGTCACCCCCACTGTGCCCACGCCCTTGAGCCAATCCGGATCGATCTCCTCCGCGGTCTCGATGTGATGCGTCGTCTTCCCGGTGTCGGCGCAGATCTGCGCCAGCCGAGTGGTGTTGGCGCTGTGGCGGCCCCCGATGACGATCACCAGATCGACCTCCCGCGCCATCTGCAGCGCCGACTCCTGCCTCTGCGTGGTGGCGTCGCAGATGGTGTTGGCCACGGCCAGTTCCGACACCCGAGGCAGCAGGGCGTCCACCAGCTCCCGGAGCGCCTCGAACCTCTGCGTGGTCTGGCACACCACGGCCACCCGCCGGCCCAGGTGCAGGTCCTGCAGGTCGCCGCGATGCTGGACGATGCGCGCCGAGCCCCCGGTGTGCTCCCGGATCGCCTGGGCCTCGGGGTGGTCCGGCTCGCCCAGGATCAAGACTTGATAGCCCGCGTCGCCCAGCCTGCTGGCCTCCTTCTGGGCCCGGGCCACGAAGGGGCAGGTGGCATCGATGACCTCGAGAGCGCGCTGGGCGGCACGCTGGTACACCGATGGCCCCACACCGTGGGTGCGCAGCATCACCGCCGCTCCCTCCGGGGCCGCCTCGATGTCCTCAATCGGTTCCAGACCCATCTCCCGCAGGCCGTCCACCACCTGCTTATTGTGGATCAGCGGTCCCTGGGAGTACAGCTTGCCCCGGGAGGTGGTTTCCTCCACGGCCCGCTCGATGGCGCGGCGGACGCCGAAGCAAAAGCCTGCGTGGTGTGCCAGAATGATCTCCAATTAGGGCTTACCCCCCGACGGGTGCGGCAAGGCGAGAGCAGGCGGGCGTTACCCTCAGATTATGCAGGTTCCGGGCAAGCGCCGATTCACGTCGCCTCACCCCCCCGGCCCCCCTCTCCCTTACTCGCCGATACGACCGGCGAGACGGGAGGAGGGGGGAGAACGGCCTTGGCGCGAGCGTTTCGGGCGCGGCTATGGCCAAATGTGGCTCCAAAGCGTTCATGCATAATGTGAGGTTACCGCCCGCCCCAGATTGCCGCGGCGATAACGGCGTCGACCATCGCGATCAGGACGGAGGCAAGGTTGCCGACGAGGAAGTAGTCGTTGGTAACCTGTCCATCCACGTCGCGCAGCCGTGTCCCCAGCTTCAGGGCACTGAAAGCGATCAGGATGTGAGGGAACCCGCCCAGCAGTCCGACCAGCAAGACAGCACGCTCGAGGATGCCCTTGACCTCGGAAGACACCGGCGCGCCCTCCGCGGGTGCGACGGCGAACACGCCCTTGAGGTAGCGGAAGACGAACCACGCGGCACCTTCACCGATGGCGAAGACCAACAGCGCGCCCGGGACGATCATCGCGAACTCCCCCCTCGCCAGGCTGCCTCGCCAGGTCCTCGATCACCATCTTGACCAGCCGGTACTCCTCGATCAAGAGCGTCGTCCGACGCTTCCAGACCTGCGACCGGTTCTTGCCGTGCCGTGCGGCGACCTCCACGTTGCTCTGCCACCTGAGCATGTCCGTCACCAGGGGGCAGTCGTCCTCGCGCCACCTGCTCTGGATGCCGTCGGCCACAGCGAACAGCCTCGTCAGTTGATCGGACCGGCGGCGGTCGCGGGTGTCGACGAGGAACCGTGCGCGCCCTCGCATGTCGGTCTCCAGTATCTCCCGGGCGAGGGCCGCCGCCGCCGGCTTGTCCGACAGCAGCGTGCGGGCCCGCGTGAGCGCCGGACCCAGCATGCCATAGGCGGTCTTGCGGTTGATGGGGGTCTCGATCTCGCCCTCATGGATGACATACCGCAACTGGAACGGACGCCCCTCGGCGATGGAGGTCTCATCCAGGTACAGCACGCAGGCGACGGCGTCCCCCAGTGTGTGAGCCAATCCCTGGAACTCATCGCCGAGGGTGATGGTCAGCGGCGACAGTATGCCCTCGGCCAGGTCACGATTGCAGGCCGCCACCTGCCGGGCCAGTTGCTGACTCAGCCGTGAGGCGTCGTGATCCGAGCTGCCGATGACGTCGCCCATGACGACGAAGCGCGCGGGCACTGCACCTACACTCCCAGTCCCAGCATCACACAGGCCGTGGGTTGGTCGAGTGGTTCATCGAAAATGATACAGCATATCGTGTGTCAATACAAGTGAAACAAGCTATTCTGTATCATCTCAGGTGAATTACGTGGCAGCGGCAACCCCAGCCAACCAGCAACAGGACGGCGTAGAATGCTGGTGATGCAGGTGATCCATGTCCTTCAGTATAAATGATTTATATAATGTACGGCAAAGATGGCGACGCCGGGCCTGGTTCGTTGCCGGCTCCGGGCGCCACAGTACGCGGCCCCCGCGGTCGTGTGCAGAAGGCACGCGGTGGCAGGGCAAGAGCCTCGCTGAGCCGGCGGGACCGATCCCGTCTCGCAGGACGACCGCAAGCGACCCTCACGCCCTCTGTACGTAGTTCGCTCGCAGATTGGCCAAGAGCCCCTGTAGCTCCTTCTTCTCGCCCTCGTCCAGGTCCGGCTGGAGCTTGTCGACGAGGAAGGTAAGCGTGTCGATGGCCACCCGCGCCGCGGGCAGGTCGGTCCTGGTATCGTGGCCCGGCAGGGCCTGCAGCCCCAGCTCCACCCAGGCCTGCTGGCTCAGCAGGCTGACGGCGAAGCGCAGGATACCGAAAACGCCGATGTCCGGTGCCTCGGCGCCCTCGGCCTGCGGCGGCGCCTCCGGTGTCTCCTCGGGTGCTTCTGTCTCCGTGGCCGCCTCCTGCGTCGCGGACGCTCCCTGTTCCGCAGACGCTGCGTCCTGTGCGTCCTGTACGGGTTCCGAGGGCGATGGCGCCTCGGCCGCCGGTATCTCGGCCTCGCCGTCGGCATTCACACGGCGGTCGGACTTCTTGTAGCCCTCGTCGCTGATCTTGCGGTCGTCATCGGCCATTTCGCTATCTCTCCTTCACTCCGGCGTTTCCCCGGGAGCCGGCAAAGAGGCCCCCTCGACGTGGATCATCACGGGGCTTTCGCCCTCGATGGTAACGCGCTGACCCAGGAACTGGTGGATCACCCAGGCGTTGGTTGTCAGATGCCGGGTGGAGCATTCGCCGCTGATGAGGCTTTCGCCCTCCGCTAGAGCGGCGTACAGTAGCAATTGGTCCGCCAGGTGCCGGTCCACGGCGGCAGCGGAGGCGAGGTAGTCGGTCAGGGCGCCTGCGGCTTCCTTGCCGACGGCCTCGGCCGGCTTGCCCCGCTCACCCAGAGCGCTCGCGCCCGCATATCCCCGCTCGTACTCCACGGCCAGAGACAGGCACGTCCCCGGCCCGCCCTCGGGCTGCTCCTGCGTGCGCCTGGCCCGGCGCGACAGCTCCGTCGGTAGTGCCTGGAGTGCGGCGGCGGTCTGGCGCTTGAGGATGTGCTCCGGTAGGCCGGAGGTCACGGTGCTGGTGACGACCAATCGCCGGAGCGGTCCGGGCTTCGGCATTGAGAATGGCCGCAGGGGGCCCTCGAGGGGCGCGATCTCCACCGCCAACTCCCCGCCGCCCGCCGGGTACCAGCCGCCGCGGAGCCTCCGGATAGTCGCGCGCACCCCGGAACCCGCCACGGCGGGCAAAAACACGTCGCGGATGTACTCATACGGCGGGCTCCAGGGCACGTTCGTCCCGCCCCTCAGGGTGAGACGACTGGGCTCGGCGGCATACAGCAGGGCCGGCAGGACGGTCTGCAGCACCAGGCTCACCGAGCCCGCGCTGGGCCTGACGTCTGCCACGTCGAAGACGTACTCTCCGCCCCGCACCGCGCCGGGAGTGAGACGCACCACCCGGCTTCCCACCTCGGCGCCGCGGACCCGGGCGCCACATATCGCGGCGGCGGCCTGAACGCAGGTGACGTGCTGCGCCGCCAGACCGGGCTTGCTGCGCCCGGCGCGGATGCGGGTGATCTCGACCTCGACCCCCAGCAGCACCGATAGTGTGAGCGAGGTGCGCAGCACCTGCCCGCCACCCTCGCCGTACGAGCCGTCGATTTGAACCACTTGCATAGCGGACCTCCGCCACCGAAGAGCGGGCCGGCGGGCCCGTCTCGTGAAGAACAGAACGCACACCACACCGGGGTTTGCTCCCGGAACTCAGGATACACCGGGGGCAGGCGCGGACCGAGCGGAATGGCCGGATGCCTTCGGCACAGTCGCCGTGTGCCCGGCCAGGCAGGACTGCAGGCCTCGCCGGGCGAACCTCTCCCGACCAGTTCGACGGCCCGGGAGAGTGGTCCGCATGGAAGCCCACCAGCGAGTTCGGCGAGCCATCAACCATCAGGAGGCCGACCGCGTGCCTCTGGACCTGGGGTCCACGGCAATCACCGGAATCTCCGCCTCGGTCCTGCACAAGCTCCGGGTCGCTCTGGGGCTCTGTGGTGCGGAGGACCCGGTCAAGGTCAGCGAGCCGTACCAGATGCTGGGCGAGGTCACCGATGATCTCCGCGAGGCTCTGGGTGTCGACACGGTGGGCCTGGGCGGTCGTACAGGGCTGTTCGGCTTCGAAAGCCGCGACTGGAAGCCCTGGCGGCTCAATGACGGCACCCCGGTATTGGTGCCGGGAGCCTTCAATACCGAGCCCGAGCCGGATGGGTCTATCCTCCAGTACCCCGAGGGTGACAAGTCCGTGCCGCCCTCGGGCCGCATGCCCAAAGGCGGCTACTACTTCGACAGTATCATCCGTCAGGAGCCCATCGTCGAGGACAACCTCGATCCGGCCGACAACCTCGAGGAGTTCACGCTCCTGACCGCCGAGGACATCGCCCACTTCCGGGCGGAGATCTACCGCCTGTACACGAAGACACCCTACGCCGTGGTGGCCGGCTTCTCCGGCACCGCGTTCGGCGACATCGCCCTGGTGCCCGCGCCCTTCCTCAAGCACCCCAAAGGCATTCGGGATGTGGAGGAATGGTATGTCTCCACCCTTGCCCGCCGGGATTACGTCTACAAGGTCTTCGAGGCCCAGTGCGATATCGCCCTGCGAAACCTGGCTCAGGTCGGCCCGGTCATCGGTGACCGCGTGCAGGTGGTCGTGCTCAGCGGCACCGACTTCGGCACGCAGAAAGGACCTTTCTGTTCGCCCGCCACCTACCGGGACCTCTACAAGCCCTTCCACAAGAGACTCAATGACTGGGTGCACGACAACACGATCTGGAAGACCTTCATCCACAGTTGCGGCGGCATCGACCCTCTGATCCCCGACATGATCGACGCGGGCTTCGATATCCTCAACCCCGTCCAGTGCTCGGCCGAGGGCATGGAGCCGCGGCATCTCAAGAGCGAGTACGGAGATGACCTGGTCTTCTGGGGTGGTGGCGTGGACACTCAAAAGACCCTGCCCTTCGGCACCCCGCAGGAGGTGCGCGCCGAGGTGCTCAGCCGTCTGGAGACCTTCGCCCCCGGCGGCGGCTTCGTCTTCAACACCATCCACAACATCCAGCCCAAAACGCCCATCGAGAACCTACTGGCGATGTTCCAGGCCCTGAAAGACTTCAACGGCGGCTGACGAGAGACGACCAACGGCTAACGACCAACGTCTCAACGCCCTAAGGCTCTGCCCCAGACCGCGACGATCCTGCGGATCGGTGCGGGGACCAGTCCCCTGAACCCCACTCTGTAGGCGCCGCGCTCTTCGCCGTCCCCTATCGACCACCACCACGAAACGGTAAGGAACCATGCCAACCGAACCTGTCGCCAATCGGGCCCCTCTGCAGCCCAACGCCTTCATCCCGCTTCCCCTAGGAGCGGTGAAGCCTGCCGGGTGGCTGCTTCACCAACTGCGTATCCAGGCCAACGGCCTCACCGGACACCTGGACGAGATCTGGCCCGATCTGGGGCCCAACAATCTCTGGCTCGGCGGAGACCAGGAGGGCTGGGAGCGCGGACCTTACTACCTGGACGGCCTGTTGCCTCTGGCCTACCTGCTGGATGACGAGGCGCTCAAGGCCAAGGCGCAGAGGTGGGTGGAGGCCTTCTTAGCCTTCCAGGATGAGAGCGGCTGGCTGGGGCCCGTGCAGGCGCCGCGCTACAAGCCGTACGACCAGTGGCCGCCGACCATCGTCCTCAAGGTGCTCACCCAATACAGCGAAGCCACCGGCGATCCCCGGGCGATCGAGGTTATCTCCCGCTTCTGCGCCTACCTGCGGGACACGCTGGATGAGCGGCCACTGTTCGACTGGGGCATGCACCGCTGGGCCGATCTCGTCCTCAGCATCCACTGGCTCTATAACCGTACCGGGGAGCGCTGGCTGCTGGAGCTCTCCCACCGCGTTCGCGCCGGCGGCCATGACTGGATCGACCACTTCACCCACTTTGCCTACCCGGATAAGATGGCCCGCGAGGCCTGCATCCTGCCCACGCATGTGGTGAACAATGCCATGGCGGTGAAGACCCCGGCCCTGGCCTGGAGCCGCTCGGGGGAAAGCGCCGACCGCGACGCGGTCTATACGGCGCTGGAGAACCTGGACCGCACCCACGGCCAGGTGACGGGCGTCTTCTCCGGCGACGAGCACTACGCGGGCAAGAGCCCCTCGCAGGGCACGGAGCTGTGCGCGGTGGTGGAGTTCATGTTTTCACTGGAGATCCTGCTTTCGCTGCTGGGTGACGTGGCCTTCGCCGACCGTCTCGAGCGGGTGGCGTACAACGCGCTGCCCGCCACAATCACCCCGGACTTCTGGGCCCACCAGTACGACCAGCAGGTGAACCAGGTGCTGTGCACCGTGGCCCCGCGACAGTGGACCAACAACGGCGATGAGGCGAACATCTTCGGCCTGGAGCCCAACTACGGCTGCTGCACCGCGAACATGCACCAGGGCTGGCCGAAGCTGGCCGCGAGCCTGTGGATGGCCACGGGAGACGGCGGCCTGGCGGCTATAGCCTACGCCCCAAGTCGCGTGACGGCGAAGGTGGCCGAGGGGCAGGAGGTGACCGTTGAGCTGCACACCGACTACCCGTTCAGGCAGGAGCTGCGCTTCGTGGTTCACTGTCCCCGGCCCGTGGAGTTCCCGCTCTGGCTGCGGGTTCCCCATTGGGCGGAGGGGGCGATGGTGCAGCTTGGCGGCGAACAGGCGCGTACCGCCGAGGCGGAAACCTACCAGGTGATCGAGCGGGAGTGGTCGGATGGCGACGAGGTCATCCTGACGCTGCCGATGGCGGTGGTCTCACAGCGGCGGTACCGCGATGCTGTCGCTCTCAGTCGCGGCCCACTGGTGTTCTCGCTGCCCATCGGGGAGCGCTGGGAGCAAATCGGCAGAGAGCCTCCGGCGGCGGACTGGGCGGTGCACCCCACCACGCCCTGGAACTACGGGCTGGTGGGGAGCGAGGCGGAGGTGGTCGAGCGCCCCGTCTCTGCAGTGCCTTTCGACCCTGCGGCCCCGCCGGTGGAGCTGAAGGTCAAGGGGCGCCGGGCGCCTCAGTGGCAATTGGAGCACAACTCCGCGGGCGAGCTGCCCCAGTCGCCGGTGAGGTCGGAGGAGCCAATAGAGGAGCTGACGCTGGTGCCCTACGGCAGCACGCATCTGAGGGTGACGGAGATGCCGCGGGTGGAGGGGTAGGCGGGCAGGCGGCTATGTAAAAACGAAGGAGGTGTGGCCCGTTGGCGTCCGGCAGAGCCGCCGCCGGCCGACGGCCGCACACGGCGAGAACGGAACCCGGGACCTGCTTCCGGTGCCACTGCGCACGTGTAGGTCGCCGGACTCCAACAACAGAGCGGCGTTCCTGTGCGGCTCGCACCGGAACACCGCTCTGTCTCGCTCTCCCTCGGTCCGCCCGCCGGCTCAGGTCGCGGGCTCAACCGGGACGTAGAGGTAGAACCGGCCTGTGGGGCAGAAGTCCGGCGGATAAAGCTCGAAGGAGGGATGGACGGCGCAGTCGCAGCCGTCCGGGCCACAGAAGCCCTTCCACTCCGGGTGTGCCGCGTGCCAATCCGGCACGGCCTCCCAGGCGGCCATGGTCTCCTCCAGGCTCGGTACCTCGAAGACCGCGTAGCTGCACGCCGGGATGCTCACCGCCACCATGCCCTCCGGAACCGGTGCCTCCGCCGAGGCGACAGCGGCGGCAATGTACTCGAAGCAGCCATCCGCGGCTCCCGCCACACACCGGCACAGACCGAACATCGGGTGCCCCGCCATCTCTCCGGACTTGTCCACCGGTGGCTGCTGTATCTCGTCGATCCGCGTGAAGATGCAGGCAGGCCCGTCCCACATCGCTGTGATCTTTTCGTTGTCGTACTTCCCCACGTACGACAGCCCGATTGCCCGACACGGACCGAACTGGACGATCTTGGCATCAGGTACTGCTTGGCTCATCTTCTCGACCACCCTTCGCATGATCTTTGCGCGCCTTGCGGGTGATCATAGCAGGCGTCGATGAGAGTGTCAAACAGATGTTTGATCGAACGAGTGGCAAGGGTTCCCCCGTCCTCAACGAGGTTCCCGGCTCGCCTGGCACGAAGACACCAGTGCCGCGGGCGACGAGGGGGGCACTGCATGCCTGGCCGAGGGCCCGGCGCCACAGCCGCCCGCCGGTGGAGCCGACGCCGGTGCCGTACGGCAGCACGCATCTGCGGGTGACAAAGATGCCGCGGGTGGAGGGGTAGGCGTGCCCGGGTGGCCGGCTCCATCGCGACGCTACTGCGGAGGCGATGAGGCGTGGCAAGAAGCCAACAGCGCAGGTTCGTCGCCGGCACACTCATGGTCACCAGCGTGCTCGCCGCCACCTACCTGTGGCTCTGGCACGCTCAGAGGCGCGAGAAGTGGGAGTACGCTGCGGCTCACTTTGGCGAGCCTCAGTTGCGCCCCGAGGACCGCTGGCCGCGCTGGTCCTTGGACGGGCGCACGATCTACTTCACGTCGAACCGAGGACTGGGCGAGCAAGACCATGGGGTGGCGGTGTTCGCCGTGTCCAGCGACGGGCTCCATCTGCGCCGCATCACCCCGTGGGGCTACGGCAACCCCTCTCAGCTCGTGAGCCGACGACTGCTGATTGTGCGTGCGTTCGCCTCGCGGTCCACGGCTTCGCACTACCTTCTGGACGTGACCACCGGCCAGATGCTGCCCATCGCCGTGCGATCTGAGAGGTCCATGGCCTTCGGTCACTCAGAGGGCGAACTGCTGGTTGCCATGGGCGCCGATGAGGGCGAGGCCGAAGGCATCTACCGGTTTGACTTGCGCGACGATGGCACGGTCAGTGGCAGGAAGCGCCTGTGGCGGGGAGATCCGGGTTGGGGTGAACTGGCGGTATCACCAGACGGCAACCGCGTGGCCACGAGCAACCTGTTCATCGGCGTGGTCGACATCAGCAAGGGGCGCGAGATCCGCTCCTTCTCTCCGCCGCTGGACGATACCACTAACGGGTGGATCGGCTTCTTCGGTGACCCGCTCTGGCTGGGCAACAGCAGCCGGCTGGTTGCCTGCGGGCCTTCGGGACCGGTGCTGTGCGACGTCGCCACGGGGGAGGTCATGGTCCCCGACCAGCAGCGGATGGCCGCGCCGCCTGGCTGGCGGCGGCCGTGGACGGAACTCCTGGAGCGCGACCCTGAGCCGCCCAGCCCGGAGACCCATTGGGTTCCATGCCCGGACGGCTCGGACCGGATGGTGTTCGAGGTGGCACGGAGGAGGGGGCCCGACATGTACGGCCTGTACCTCGCCGTCGCCAACCTCGACGGCAGTGACTACCGGCAGATCACCACCAACCGCCCCCGGCGGGTGCCGTACGTGTTCGAGAGAGAGCAAAAGGGAGTGCCGGAGAAGGGGAAAAGGCGTGGCTGAGCTAGTCGGCCGGCAACACTTCCTCCACCCACTCCAGGTACCGTTCCACACGCTTCATGACGCCTGCCACCTGGGCACGCGTCAACGCCTTGCCCTCGTACTGGGCCGCGTTCTTCAGGCCGAGGGCCTCCGTCAGTTGCCGGGCTCTGCGCGGCGCCTCGGCCTCCCAACGGGTCCCGCGACAGGCCGCCTGCAAGACACGGGCGGCCTCCACGTGAGATTCACCCTTGGGTTGAAGCCCCGCCAGATGCATGCACAAAGCGTCGTTGGCGGCGATGGCGGCCAGAATCGCGTTGCTCGCCGCCTGGTTGCCGTGGGATGAGTCGTCTGCGGTCTGGGCCACCTCCCAGAACATGCGTGCGTCCCTCAGTCGCTCTCGCCACGTTGCCATCGTTTCGTGAGCCTCGCCGCCGGCGTTCCGCGTAGACAGATGCCCTCCCGCGCGATGTTCGCCCATAGCGCGTTTCCCTCCTCTTCCCACTCCCGCAGCTTGGCACCATCGACCAGGAGCCATGAGAGGGGCAGCAGGTGCCGCCGGGCTACCTCAAGGGCATTGCTCCGAACCAGGTCGCCCTTGGCCTCGTCTTGCTCGGCGACGACGATGAGTAGGTCCACGTCGCTGTCGGCTCTGCCCTCCCGCCTGGCCTCGCTGCCGAACAGGATCACGGACTGCACATCGTCGATGCCCCGGAGCAGGTCATCGAGGGCCTCCCCTTGCCGGTCGGTCTCGTCGCGGAACAGCTCAGACAACCGTCGCAGCAGCGGAGTGGCGGCCTCGGCCAACTCGTAGGTCTTGACGCGACCCTGATCCCGGCTCACAATCACACCGGAGGCCGCCAGTTCCCCCAGCACCTTCGAGGCGTTGCCGGAGCTGATCGCCGCCCGGCGCGCGATCTCTCTCCCATTGAGGGGCACAGGGGAGGTGCACACCACGCGAAGCACGGCGACCTTCGAGCGCGAGGACAGCACATCATCCAGTGGGTTCGTGAGCCACATAGCGCCTGGCACCCCTCCCGGGACAACTCGCTCGATTGCTCGATATGCCGAGCATATGCTCGATATTTCGAGCGATAGTACCACTCATTCACCGCGGAAGCAAGCTGGGCGTTGCTCCCTGTGCATCGCCTCACCCCACCAAGCCTCACGAACGGAGACGATATGTTCGGCCCACAACCAAACCTATTGCTCTATCTGCTCGCTTTGAGCCTGTCCCCGGCGGCTCTTGCCGAGGACTGGCCCACTTTTCGTCATGACTTCGGCCGCACGGGCAGCACCCTCGAGAGCCTGCAGCCGCCGCTTGTCCACCTGTGGCGGCACCGCTCGGCCCATGCGCCGCGAGCGGCCTGGCCCGCGCCGGCGCGCCGGGATATCTGGAACCAACACGAAGGCCTGCAGCCGGAGATCACCTTCGACCGCGCCTACCACACCAGCGTGGTCGAAGGCCTCTTGTACTACGCCTCCTCGGCCGATGACCACGTGGTCTGCCTGGACCTGGCCGACGGCGCTCTGCGCTGGACTTTCATCACCGACGGCCCGGTGCGTCTGTCGCCCACGGTGGTCGCCGGCCGGGTGTACGTCGGCTCCGATGACGGCTGCGTCTATTGCCTGGACGCCGCCTCCGGAGGGCTCCTGTGGCGGCGACAGGTGGCGCCGCAGACTCGCTTCATTCCCGGCAACGGGCGGATGATCAGCGCCTGGCCGGTGCGCTGTGGCATTGTGGTGGAGGAGGGCACGATCTACTGCTGCGCCGGGCTGTTCCCGGGAGAAGGCGTCTATGTGGCGGCGCTGGAGGCCGAGACGGGGGCGGTGCGGTGGTGCGAGAACTGCGACAGCATCTCGCCCCAGGGGCATCTTGTGGCCTCGGCGAGCCGGCTGTTTGTCCCCACCGGCCGCACGGCGCCGGTGCCCTTCGGGCGTGCCGACGGCAAGCAGCTCGGCGGCTACTACGGCGGCGGGGGCGGCACCTTTGCTCTCGTCACCGAGGAGACCCTCATCAGTGGTCCGGGGCGGATGGAGCCAACGGTGGACTTCCGCGACGTCTCCGGCGCCCAAAGCCTGGCCGCCTTCCGGGGCCTGCATCTGGTGGTCGCCGGCGGCATGTCCTACCTGCACTCGGGCAAGAGCATCAGCGCGCTTGACAGGCGCGAGTGGGTGCGGCTGGCCAGGGAGCGCAATGAGCTGCAGAAGACTAAGGCGGGAGTGGCCGAGAGGCTGAAGACGGCCAAGGAGAGCGGAGCAACCGAGGAGGCCCAAAAGGCCCAGGCCGAGGTGGAGGACCTCAACGAGAGGATCGGCGACATCGTGGAGAGACAGGAAGCCTGCACGCTCTGGAACGTGCCCAGTCAGGAGCCCTATGCGATGATCCTGGCCGGAGAGACCCTGTTTTGCGGCGGGGACGGCCTTGTGGTGGCCCACAGCGCCGGGGATGGCGGCTCGCTGTGGTCGGCGGAGGTAGAAGGTCGCGCCTACGGCCTGTGTGCGGCCAATGGGATGCTGATCGTCAGCACCGACAAGGGCGTTATCGACTGCTTCGGCCCGAAGGAGGGGCAGAAATGAGCGGAACCCACACCCCGGCCGTCCGTCGTCCCCGGTACTGTGGGCGATTTGCCCGCAGCCGAGACCGTGCCGCCGCCCTGTGCCGGCCCTTGGTGATTCTTCACTGCCTGGCCCTTGTCTCGTTCGCCCTTCCCGCCCTCGCCGGCGAGCCCGGCCTCCTGCACGACTGGAGCTTCTCTCCGGAGCATGCGGACGAAGGAACCGTGCGCGACCTGGTGGGCGGCAATCACGCCTCCATCGTCGGCCCGGCGATGTTCCTCCAGCACCCGGACCGGCTGAGGCTCGATGGCGAGCATAACCGGGTACCGGTGACCGACGACCACACGACGGTGACGCTGCCGAAGCGCGAGATGACTCTCGAGGCCTGGGCCTGCATCGATGTGCCCGGTGAGTGGGGAGGGCTTGTGAGCGCCATTCAGGACAACGGCACGTACGAGAAGGGCTGGGTGCTGGGCAACCGCAGGGGGCACTTCGCCTTCGCCCTGTCCACGGTGGGCGCCGACGACGGTGATGGGCTTGTGACGTACCTCGAGGCCTGCTCGGAGGTCCCCACCGGCTCGCTGTGCCACGTGGTGGGGGTCTACGATGGGGCGGTGATGTGGATTTACGTCAATGGCGAGATCGAGGGGACAAGCACCGTGCAGTCGGGGGATATCAACTATCCACCAAAGACCTGGCTCGAGCTGGGGGCCTATCACGACGATGATGAATTGCTCTTGCTCCGGGGCTCTTTGGCGCGGGTGCGCATCTACGACCGCTCTCTCTCGCAAGAGGAAGTCCGGGACAGGTTCCGGGAGTACGAGGCGCTCTTGCCCGTTCCGTACCAGTTCAGCGAGGGGCCGCGGGTGCGGCACATCGCGGTGGGCGAGGTGGAGGTAAGCTGGCGCAGTGCCGAGCCGGAGGTGACGGTGTTCTCCCACGGCCCCACCGAGCAACTGGGCCAGACCCTGCGTGAGACTCGGGCCAGCAGAGAGCATCGCGTCCGGCTCAGCGGCCTGCCGCCGGAGCGCGACTGGTATTACACGGTCGGCGTCGAGGGCTCCGGTCCGCGCCGGGTCAGCGAGATGCTCTCTCTGGACACCTCCACCGACCTTCTGCCCCGCGTCGAGGCCGGGCGGTTGCCCTCCGCCGGGGATGCACTGAGCGCCTGGTACCGCCGGGCGGCGGAGATCATCGTGGCGCGTTCCGGAGCGACCCAGGGCTACTGCCTGGACCTGGGCTGCGGCGACGGCCGCCTGGCCGCCGAGATTGCCCGCCTCACCGACCTGCAGGTCGTGGGTATCGAGCGCGATGCCAACAAGGTCGCCGCCGCCCGGGAGGCTCTGAGCGCCGCGGGCCTGTACGGTGTGCGGGTGACCGTCAGGCAGGGCGACCCGGCGGCCCCGCAGGTGACCCCGAGGTCAATGAATCTCATCGTCTCGCAGCAGGCCCTGCTCGACGGGCGGCTTCCCGCCGATCCGGCGCAGGTGCTGGAGCTGCTTTGCCCCTACCGGGGCTTCGCCTGTGTGGGGCAGCCGGACGGCGAGCCGCCAAGTGGCAGGCTGACCGCGGGCCGAGCGGCGCGCTGGCTGGGGGAGAGTGCGGGACCGAAGTGGGAGACGGTGCGGGAGCAGGGGCTGTGGCTGACGGCCCGCGGGGGCACGCCACCGGGAGCCGGTGACTGGCCCCATCCCTATGCCGACAGCGGCAATACAGCCTGCAGCGGCGACGAGCTCACCGCCCTAGCGTAGGCACCGTGAGCGACACCGCATACCGACCTCGCCTCGTGCTCGTGCACGGGACCCGCATGAACGCCCGGCAGTGGGACGTCTACCGGCGCCTCCTGCCGGACGTGGACGTGCGCACCCCGGACCTGCCCGGTCACGGCAGCCGGGTGGGGGAGCCGTTCACGCGGGAGGCGGCCGTGGCCACCGTGGCCGCGGAGGTCGTCGGCGCCGCGCCGGGGCAGCCGGTCGTGCTGGCGGGGCACAGCCTGGGTGGCTACGTGGCGGCCCTGT
>CAYRFY010000082.1:0-17055 GCA_964423635.1 uncultured Armatimonadia bacterium
CCCCCGGAGCAACCTCCGCGCCGTGCTCGTCGGTTTGAGGCGGAGCTTCGCTAGAGGCCTACATGGGCGCACTTCTTGACGTTTGAAGCAAGTTCTGCGGCCGCAACCAAGCCTTTGGCCACCCCGTAGGTCGGGCTTTCCACTCAGAGTATGCGGGTTCTGGGCGGGCGGCCGGTCGGAGAGGCCGGATGGGTCTCGTCCGGTCCGGAGGACCGTTGACGCCGCGCAGCGGCGTCGCCTAGCGACGGGCTTCAGCCCGTCGAGCCCTCCGCGCCGGAGAACCGCCGACGCCGCGCGGTCCTTTGGACCTGATGACGACGGCCAACGGCCGTTCTTCGTCGTCGGTTTGAGGCGGAGCTTCGCTGGAGGCCCGGCCGAGAAGCAGCGGCCCGCGGTCGGGGCGCATGTCACGAGGGTCAACCAGAGGACCCGGAGGGCGTCTTGGGACAGGCCATCACCAGGGCGGTGCTGATCGTTGGCGGCCGGGGCACTCGCCTGCGGCCGCTCACACTGCTGCGCCCCAAGGCCACCGTGCCGCTGCTGAACCGCCCGCTTCTGGCCTACGAGTTGATGCTGCTGTCCCGCCACGGAGTGCGAGACGTCATCCTCGCCATGGGCTACAGGGCCCACGCGGTGCGAGAGGCTCTGGGTGACGGCAGCCCCTGGGGCGTTCGACTTACCTACGTCGAGGAGAACGAGCCTCTCGGAACCGCGGGCGCCCTCGGCAATCTGCGGGAGACGCTGAACGGACCTTTCATCGCCATGAACGGCGATCTGGTGTACGATGTAGACCTCGCCGCCGTCACCACGGCCCACCAGGCCTCCGGTGCCGCCCTGACCTTCTGCCTCCGCAGGGTTCCGGACGTCTCCCGCTTCGGACTGATCGAGTGCGATGCCGCCGGATGGGTACGGGCGTTCCGGGAGAAGCAAAGCGTCGATCCCACAGGGCGCAATACGGTCAACAGCGGGCTTTACGTCATGAGTCCGCAGGTGCTGGACCACATTCCACCGGGGCGGGCGTACTCCAACGAGACCGAGCTGTTCCCGGGGCTCCTGCAGGCCGGTCTGCCGCTGCTGGGTTACGTGCCCGAAAACCAGGGCTACTGGGCGGATGCCGGCACTTTGGAGTCCTACCTGGAGGCCTCGCACTCTCTGCTGGATGGTGCCATTCCATGGCTGGAGCTCTCGGCCGCGGAAGACGGCGCTGGCGCCGGGGCAATGATCGTGCCCCCGGTGCATCGGGGCCGGAATGTCCGGATCGCTCCGGGCGCCGTGGTTGGCCCCCACGTATGCCTCGGAGAGGACTGCGAAGTAGGAGCCGGCTCGCGGCTGTCGAATTGCATTCTATGGGACAGAGTGAGTGTGGGGTCCCATTGTGTACTATCTGGTGTCGTCGTATCCGACGGGGTCACGATCCCCGCGGGCACGCATCGCGACGGAGGGGCGGTCGTCCAGTGACAGATGATCCCTTGTTCATGATCCCCGGTCCTACCAATCTGCCTGAGGCCGTGCGCGAGGCGGTAGGCCAACCCACCATGTACCACCGCGGGCCGGAGTTCGCCGCCCTGCTGGGGCGCTGTACCGATGGCCTCCGGCGCGTCTTTCAAACCCAGAACGATGTGCTGATTCTCAGCGCCTCCGGCACCGGGGGCGTAGAGGCGGCGATCACCAATGTGATCTCCCCCGACGACCGCGTGCTCGTCGTGCAGGGCGGCAAGTTCGGGGAGCGGATGGCCAAGATATCCCAACGCTACGGAGCGTTGGTGACCACTCTGGACCTCCCGCCGGGCCGGGCCGCAGAGCCGCAGCAGGTTGCCGACCTGCTGTCTCGCAGGCCCTTCAAGGCCCTGCTCTTCGTACAAAACGAGACGTCCACCGGTGTGACGCAGAACGTGGCGACCCTGGCCAAGATCGCCGGCGACTATCGGTGCATCACGGTGGTGGACTGCGTCAGCGGCATGGCGGGCATCCCGGTCAAGACCGATGAGTGGGGCCTGGACGTGGTGGTCGCCGGTTCGCAGAAGGCCTTCATGCTCCCACCGGGGCTGTCCTTCGTGTCCATGTCCCCGCGGGCATGGGAGTTGGCGGAGAGCTGCCGGACCCCCAGGTTCTACTTCGACCTGCTTGCGGCCCGGGATTCGCTGGCCAAGGGACAGACCCCCTACACCCCGGCGGTGCCGCTGATTCAGGGCTTGGACGCTTCTCTTGGCCTCATCGAGGCCGAGGGGCTGGAGAACGTCTTCGCCCGCCACGCCGCAGGGGGCCGGGCGACGCGAGCCGGCATCCAGGCCCTGGGCCTGGAATTGTTTGCCGACCCGGCGTACGCCAGTAACGTGGTGACGGCGGTGGCCTCGCCGGAGGGCATCGATTCGGGGACCATCGTCAAGACGGTGCTGGCCAACGCCAACATCCTCATCTCCAACGGACAGTCGGAGCTGAAGGGCAAGATCTTCCGTATCGGCCACCTGGGTACGGTGACCAAAGAGGATATCGTCGCCACCATCTCGGCGGTGGCGGAAGCGCTGTGCGCTGCCGGGCACCGGTGCAGCGCAAAGAGCGCTGTGGCGGCGGTCCACAGCGCCTATGGCGGGTGAGATCAATGGCTCGAGTGCTTGTGTGTGACCGGGTCTCGCAGTCGGGAGTGGAGATCCTGCACTCGGTGGCGGAGGTGGTGGAGGCGGGCAGCCCCGATGAGGACGAGCTGATTGGGTTGCTCCAGGGCTGCAGCGCGCTGCTGGTGCGCAGTGCCACGAAGGCCACGGCCCGGGTGATCGCCGCTGCTCCCGAGTTGCGGGTGATCGCTCGCGCCGGAGTGGGAGTGGACAATATCGATGTGGCGGCCGCCAGCCGCTACGGGGTGCTGGTGGTCAACAGCCCGGCAGGCAACGTGCTCGCGGCGGCCGAGCATACGGTGGCCATGCTGCTTTCAGCCGCCCGGAACATACCCCAGGCGGTGGCCTCGATGAAGGCCGGACAGTTCGACCGCAAGAGCTTCATGGGGCGCCAGGTAAGTGGTAAGGTGCTGGGCATTGTCGGCCTGGGCAGGATCGGCTCGGAGGTGGCACGGCGGGCCCGCGGTCTGGGTATGGAGATCCTCGTCTTCGACCCATACGCCCCCGAGGACACCCTGGTCAAGCTCGGGGCCCGGCGCGAAGAGTTGGACGAGGTCCTGGCGCAGGCCGACTTCGTCACCGTGCATACACCCCTTACGGACGAGACCCGAGGCCTCATTGAGGCGACGCATCTTGCCAGGATGAAGCCCACCGCCATCCTGGTCAACTGTGCCCGAGGCGGCATCGTTGATGAGGGCGACCTGCTCACGGCCCTGCAGGAGGGCACCATTGCCGGGGCCGCGCTGGATGTCTTCGCCAATGAGCCCGAGGTCAATGTCGATCTGGTGGGCCATCCGGCCGTCATCGCCACGCCGCACCTGGGAGCCTCGACCAGTGAGGCGCAGGAGACCGTGGCCGTGGATGTGGCCAACCAGGTTGTGGATGTCCTCAGCGGGAGGCCGCCCAGCTCGCCGGTGAACGTACCGGCGGTGTCCCCGGAGTTGGCCGCGGAGATCGAGGGCGAGCTCTGTCTGGCCGGCCACCTGAGTGCACTGGCCCGGGCTCTGGTGACCGGAGCCCTGAAGAAAGTATGGATCAAGAGCTCTTCCGCCGTGCCCTCGGAGGGTCTCCCCATCCTTGCGCGCCGCGTCATGGCCGGCACCCTGGCCGGCCATGTGGACCAGCCGCTGAACGATGTGAACGCTCTGGCGGTCGCCGCCGAGCGGGGCATCGAGGTGGGCCACAGCGTCACGACCGACGACCACGGCTATCGGCGGTACCTCGAGGTGGATCTGGAGTGGGGCGACCATGCCGCCCTCGTGGCCGGAGCCGTACTGGATGGCGATCAGTCCCGCATCCTGCGAGTGGACGGGTTCAGCGTCGACATGGCGCCCCAGGGCCACACGCTCTTCGTCTGGCGGCGCAACCCCCACGTGCCCGGCATCATCGGCGGCCTGGGGACTACCCTGGGCAACGCCGGCGTCCCCATCAACAGCATCCAGGTCGGGCGCGAGCAGATCGATGGCGTCGGCCTGCTGGCGGTAGCTCTGGGGCAGCCCATACCCGCCGAGATCCGCGACGCCATCGGAGACACCCCCGATGTCGTCCGCCTGGAAGTGGTCTGTTTCCTTTGAGCATGCGAATACTGGTCACCAATGATGACGGCATCGCCGCCCCGGGTCTGCGGGCACTGGCGGAGGCTCTCGCGCCCCTCGGGGAGGTGGTGGTGTGCGCTCCGGAGCGCGAGCAAAGCTGCGCCGGCCACGCCATCACCCTTCACAAGCCTTTGCGGCTCAAGCCCACGGAGCTGGACGGCCTGGCGGTGGAGGCCTATGCCTGCAGTGGGACCCCTGCCGACTGCGTGGCCCTGGGCCGCTACGGTGAGCCGCGACCGCCTGACCTCGTGGTCTCCGGTATCAATGCCGGGGCCAATCTGGGCGAGGAGGTCTATTACTCCGGCACGGTGGCCGCCGCCATGGAAGCCTGCCTGCAGGGCCTCCGAGCCCTGGCCGTCTCGGTCACGGCCTACCATGACTGCGACTTCTCGGCCGCGGCAGACTTCGTCCGCCGCTTTGCGCCCCTCTACGCGGAAGCGGCCGCCCCCGAGGGCGTCCTGCTCAACGTCAACGTCCCCAGCCTCTCCCCCGCCCAGATCGTCGGAGTTCAGACCACCCGACTGGGACGCCGGGCGTATTCGAACGTGCTGGAGAGACGCCAGGACCCTCGAGGGCGCCCGTACTTCTGGTACCACGGCGAGGCCACGGAACTCGACAGCGCCGACGGCACTGATATCGCCGCCATCCAGGCCCAGATGATCTCCGTCACTCCCGTACGTTTCGACGTCACGGCGTACGATGCCACCGACTACACGTCTCAACTGGTCGCCCGCACGATGGACGAGTAGTCCACCGCCCTCAGCGACGGCCCCGCGCGCACGCCGCAGGGGTACTCCGGCTCTGCCCACGGCGATGACGAGCGCCTCATGCCCCCCTCTCCGTGGCCGGCAGACCCGGGCGCTCCTGGACCATCCATGCCTGTGGCACCCCGCGGGGAAAGGTCCGGCGCCGTCTGTCGTCGGCGGACGGCTCGGCACCCAAACGGCGCAGGAGGACCCCTCGATGCGGCCTTCATACCTGGAGCTTGTGGACGGCGGGGAGCTCGCGAAGCGGGCGGAAGCGCTGAGGCGGCTGCAGAGTCCCTGCCGACTGTGCCCCCAGGAGTGTGGGGCGGAGCGCGCCGCCGGTGAGACCGGCTTCTGTGGATGCGGGCAGACTGCGCTCGTGGCCGGGGTGGCCCCCCACTTCGGAGAGGAGGCGCCCCTGGTGGGAGTGGGAGGGTCCGGGACGATCTTCCTGGCCGGCTGCAATATGGGCTGCCTCTACTGCCAGAACCACGAGATCAGCCACGGCCGACAGGGCCGCCCCACCTCGCCCGCCGGACTTGCACGCTCCATGCTCTGGCTACAGGACTCCGGGTGTCAAAACATCAACTTCGTCACGCCCACACACTTCGCCCCACAGATCGTGGAGGCCATCGCGCTGGCTGCGGCGGACGGCCTCAGGCTCCCCGTGGTGTGGAACTGCGGCGGGTACGAGAGCCTCGAAGCCCTGGCGCTTCTGGCGGGGATTGTCGACATCTACATGCCCGACATGAAGTACTCCGATGCCACCGCGGCCAGGGAGCTATCTGGCGCCGCAGGCTACCCGCAACACAATAGGGCGGCGGTCCGGGCCATGCACGAGCAGGTGGGGGATCTAGGCATTGATGAACGGGGCGTGGCTGTGCGCGGGCTGCTGGTGAGACATCTGGTTCTGCCCGGCGGCAGAGCGGGCAGCGACCGGGTGATGGAGTTCCTGGGCCGGTTGAGCACAGCCACCTATGTGAACATCATGGATCAGTACCGCCCCTGCTACCGCGCGGGTTTCCACCCGCCCCTCGATCGGCCGATCACGAAGCGGGAGTTCTCCGCCGCGCTGGACTGTGCTGCGCAAAACGGTCTGACCCGCATCGATAAGGTCCGCTGAAGGCGGCTATCGCGAACGCCCCGGCCGAAGCCACGGGCCTGCGACTACTGAGACTTGGGCTGTCCCGCCTCGATGTCGCTCACCGGATGCCCCGGAGGCCTTTTGCCTTCCATGATCCGGCGCGGCACGGCCTCCTTGATCGTCACTCGATCCACGATCTCCTTCTTGACCGCCTTGCCGTTATGGTAGACGACCCTCTCGGTGATCTGCCTCTTGCCTTCCGTGCCCTCGTCGGTCACCCGTCTCTCGCCGGGCGGGAGCGTATCCACCGGCACAACCTCATCCTTGGGAGCCTTGAAGGTCTCGGTCCGTGTTTCCTGACGAACGGTGACCACGATGAGGCTTGACTTGCCGCCGGGGACGTTCACCTTGGCCCCGATCGGAGGGTCTTTCGCCCCCCTGTCGGAGTTCAGCGAACGCAACTCCGACTTGGTGATCTTGTGGTCGTCGGCGATGCTCTGCCACGACTCGCCCTTCTTCACCACGTGAGTCTGCGTGGCACCGGCAGGCTCCTTAAGCTGAGTTACGGCTTCGTGAACGTCCCGCGTGATCTCACCGGGGTCGGCCTTGACCGCCTTGATGAACACGCTATCCTGCAGGAAGCTCACGTCGATGACATTGGGGTCGTCTCCGGAGTACTCACTCTTAAGCTTCTTGAGCGCCATCTCGGCCACTTCTTCTGAGGGAACCACAACCAAGTCTGTCTCCCCGACGCGAATGGCGTAGGCCGTCACCGTGGCGGTGACCTTGTCCCGCAGCTTCTTGAAGGCCTGCTCGGCCGAGAGAACCTCGTCGTTACGCTCCAGCGGCCAGTTGAGGCTCTGCCACTTCTGTTCCAGGACGGCGGGTCCGGGCAGGTCGCCCTTGTGGAAGGCGATCAGCCGCTGCCGAACATCCTCGGCCACGCGCTCATTGCGCACGTATGCCGCTATCTGGCCGTCGATGCGTATCGCCCGCGCGAAACGGGAGCGGTGCGACTGCCAGATGATGACGGCACCCTCCACGACGGCAATCGCCAGGAGGATGAGAGCGGCGGTGCGGTAGAAGCTAATGGCTGAGTAGAGCCTCTCGAGCCTCGGGTCTCGCCTGCGCTGTGGCGTCTCGCCGTTCACGAGGTGGCCTCCGGTGCGATGGTGTGCCGGGAAAAACGGGTCGCCGCTTTGAAACCGGCAGGCGGCGACCCGTGTGTTGCGGCATGTGGTGAAGGTACGGCGTCGGCGCCAGAGCACCGACAGGTGCTGACAAGGGCCGCCGGCCTGCAGCGGCGCCCAAGCCCCGCCGAGCGGAGGGGCGAACGTGATCCTCACGGCAGAACCGGCTTTCCGGCCGCACCTTCGGGAGCGTGGCCCGGAATCCCGATCTCGCCGAAAGTGTCATCTGAGGGCGTCCGCTCCCGAGGACATCAGCCCGAAGAATCCCCTGGGATATGCGAGATCCTTCGCCCAAGCGGCGCAAGCCTGAGCTTGCGCCGCCCGGGCTTGCGACGCCGACGCTCCAGAATGACAGGAACCGGGCCGGCCCGGCTTTTCGGCCGGACCTCTAGCCCTCCGTCTTGGCGATGGCGGCCTCCAGCACTTCCAGCGCCTTGTCGATCTGCTGCTGGTGCCAATCATCGTAGATGATCTTGGCGCCGGCTTCAGGCTCGGGGAAGAACACATCCGGCTTGACACCGCGCTTCCCCTCTTCATACTCCAGGCTGATGTCGCGCTTGTTGGGAGTGAGGTACACCGCGGTGGATAGGATCAAAGCCGAGCGGTCGTTGAGCTCCGCGACGGTCTGCACCTTGGACTTGCCGAAGGTATTCTGCCCCACAACCTGGGCACGCCCGCGGTCCTGCAGGCAGCCGGCCACGATCTCGGAGGCACTGGCACTGCCGCGGTCCACCAGGACCACCATCGGGATGTTGTCGGGGACCACCTGCCCGCCGGTGGCGTTCAACGGCTGGGCGGCACTGCCGCGTTCCTGAACGTAGACCACGGGACCGTCCTTGACGAACATGCTGGAGACGGCCACGGCCATGTCCAGCAGCCCACCGCCATCGATGGACAGGTCGAAGACCAGCCCGCGCATGCCCTGGGCCTTGAGGTCCTCCAGGGCGGCGCGAAGCTTGGTGTCCGCCTGCTTGTTGAAGCTGCGCAGCCACACGTAGCCGATCTGATTATCCAGCATCTTGTGCTCGACGATGGGGATCTGGATCTCGGCTCTTGTGACGCCGACCTCCACCACTTCTTCCGAGCCCTTGCGCTTGAGGCCGAGCTTGACTTCCGTTCCGCGCTGGCCACGGATGCGGTTCACCACCGCCTGTAGGCTCATGCCCTTGGTGGGGACACCGTCCACCGAGACGATGACATCCTCCGGGCGAACGTCCACCTTGGACGCCGGCCCCTCGGGGATGACCGAGGTGATGAGCACCTCGGTCTCACCATGCTCGCCAACCTCGCGGCTCTGCAGGACGGCGCCGATGCCATCGAAGTGGCCGTCGGTCTCGACCTGGAACTCCTTGTACTCCTCCGGGGTGTAGAAGCGGGTCCACGGATCGTCAAGGGAGGCCAGCATGCCGCGGATGGCGCCGTAGGTCAGGTCACGGTCGTCCTTGACCTCGTAGACGAAGGACTTCTTGACCTTCTCCCTGACCTCCCAGAAGGTCTGCAGGGGGCGCAGGTCCGTGGCGGCGGGGATGTGCGAGGCGTCCTCCACCTGCATGACGCCGGGGATCAACTGGGCCAGCCTGGCAACGACCGTCAGCGCGCCCTCGGCCTGCAAGACATGCATCGTAGCCATCCCGGCCAGGAACATCCCGGCCGCCAGGATGACGACGAGTGCGGTGTTCGGAACTCGGTTTGGCTTCATCACGAGGTGAGTTGGCCCCTTTCGGTGGGTGCTCTCGGTGCCCGGTCTCCGGAGATTGGCCCATCCCGGCCCCGGGCCGCGAAGATCTACATCGACGACAGCGGGTTCACGTGACGCCCGTTCTTAAACACGGTAAAATGCAGGTGGTTTCCGGTACTCCAGCCGGTGCTGTCCACTCCCGCCAGAGTCTGCCCGCGGCTCACGGTCTGCCCGGGGCTCACCCGCACACTGCCCCGCTGACAGTGGGCATACATGGTCTGGACGCCGCTGCCGTGGTCCACGATGACCGTGAGGCCATAGGGGCCCTTCCAGCCGGTGGAGATCACGCGCCCGTCGGCGGCACAGTGGATGGCTGTGCCTCTGCCGGCGCCGATATCCACACCGTCGTGGAAGCGCATGGTGCCGGTGATCGGGTGCCGCCGCATGCCGTAGCGGCTCGTGATCGGGCCCGAGACGGGTTTGCCGAGGGAGCCGCTCCAACTGCCCTCGTAGTGCCGGCTGCTGGAGGAAGCGCCGCTGCCGCGCGAGCTTCCCCCGCCACTGCTCCGGGCTCGACGCTTCTGGGCCTCCAATTGTCTCAGCATGCCCTCGATGGAGCTGATCTCCGCCTCCTGCTGGTCCAACTGCCGCTGGGCCTCGGCCATGTCGGTCTTGGCCTCGGCCAGGAGAGCCTCGGCCTGCTTGTTCTTCTGGGCGACGACGACCTTCTCTTTGGCCACCTTCTTCTCCAGCTCGATCTGTCGCTGCTCCTGGCGACGCAGCAGCTCCTGCTGGTCCTCGACCTCCATCTTGTCGTCGACGATCCGTATGAGCTGCGTCTCATCACATCTGGCCAGACGCTTGGTGAACTCCGCCCGATTGGCGAAGTCCTCGAAGCTCGTGGCCCTCAGCAGCACCTCGGTATACGAGGGGTCCTGGTTGCGGAACATGGCCAGAACCCGCGCCTTCATGGCTTCCTCGTGCCGAGCCAGACGCTGGAGGGTTGCATCCAGCTTCTTCCGGGTGACCACGAGGTCATCCCGGGTCTGGCGCAATTGGCGCTGGGCTCTCTTGAGGCGCGCCTCAGCGGCCGCCAACTCCTTCTGGGTCTCCACCAGACGGTTACGGGCCTTGACGGTCTTGGCCTTCTTGGCCTTGACGTTGGCCCTGGCGGCGGCGGCCTGCTCCTTCTCCGCCGACAGTCGCCGCTGCAGTTGACTGCGGCTCTGAGCCGCGCCGACAATGGGCCACAGGCCCGCGGCCAGCCCCAGTATCACCAAGAGGCCGATGGCAACCTTGCCCGCTCGGGAAATCCTCATACTCACGACGCCCCCTGTCCCTGGTTCGGTGTGTGATGCATGCCCAAAGACGTGGCCGAAAAGCCCACCTTCGCCGTGTATGCCATTCTGAGAGCCTCCGCTCACGGACGGAGCAGCTCGAAGAATCCCCTGGCATTCGACGGGATTCTCCGCCCAAGCGGCGCAAGCCTGAGCTTGCGCCGCCCGGGCTTGCGACGCCGACGCTCCAGAATGACAGAAACCGGGCCGGCCGGACCTCTAGATGACCCGCAGGTACCGGTGCAGACCCGTCAACGCTCCCACAGCTCCGAACACGATCCCGGCAATCACGACACAGGCTGCAAAGGCCCCGATGAACGGAGTGCTGTAGATCAGACGGACGAAATCCAGCGTCGAGGCCAGGTGCTGCTGCAATGACGAATAGCCAAAGACCAGCGCCGCCGCCGATACCAGCCCTCCGCAGAGCCCGTAGAACATGCCCTCCAGCAAGAACGGCAGTCGAATGAAGCCATTGGTGGCCCCGACCAACTGCATGATCCTGACCTCGCGCCGGCGGGCGTAGATGGTGAGACGGATGGTGGTATTGATGACGGTGAGGGCCGCGACGATCAGCAGAATGCCTACCGCGAGGCCGGCCAGCCGAACGCCCCGGGCCACGATCAGTATCTTCTCCGTAATCTGCTCCGGATACCGTGCCTGGGCGACTCCATCGACCTTCTTAGCCTGGAAACACACCTCTTCGATCTCGTCCGGATTGGCCACGTACAGCAGAATCGAGTCCGGCAGGATGTCGCCCAATAGCTTCAGGGCGTCCAGGTCCATGCCCCACTTCTCCGCCGTCTGCTGGAGCGCCTTGTCCTTGGGCAGGTAGTCCGCCCGCGAAATCCTGCGGTCGGCCAGCAAGTCGGCCTGTACATCGGCGACGGGCCGCGCACCGGTGAGTTCACAGGTGATGACGGCGCGACGGGCCTCCTGCTCCGCCATCAGGTGCAGGTTCACCGCCGCCAGGACAAACGCACCCAGAATGCTCAGCGCCACCGCGACATTGGTCACCGCGGCGATGGAGATCAGCGGGTTCCGGCGGATGGCGATGGCGGCCTGTGTCAGCAGGAACTGCAGAGTGCTAAACGACATCGTAGCTGCCCGCCTTGTCGTCCCTGACGACGGTGCCGCGCACCAGGTTCACCACGCGCCGCCGCATGCGGTCTACTATGTACTTGTCATGCGTTGCCACGACGACTGTTGTGCCCGTGTCCGCGATGTTGGCCAGAAGCTCGATAATGTCCCACGATGTGTCGGGGTCCAAGTTGCCCGTGGGCTCATCACACAATAACACCGGAGGCCCGTTCACCAGCGCCCGGGCGATACAGACCCTCTGCTGCTCGCCACCCGACAACTCCCCGGGCCGGGACTGCGCCTTCTCGGACAGCCCCACCAGTTCCAGGGTGATGGGCACCTTGCGGTACTTCTCCAGGCGCGAGGCACCCAGCACGTCCAGTGCAAAACCCACGTTCTCCCATACCGTCATGTCCGGCAGAAGTCGGAAGTCCTGGAATACAATCCCCATCCGCCGGCGCAACAGCGGCACCTTCGCCCGCGGCAGGCGCGCCACATCCTGCCCATCGAAGATCACCCGTCCCCGGGTGGGGGCAAGCTCGCGGTAGATAAGCTGCAGGAGTGTGGACTTGCCGCTTCCCGAGGCTCCCACCAGGAAACACAGGCCACCCCGCTCGATTTGCAGGTCCACGTTCGTCAGCGCCTCGGTCCCCGAGGAGTACACGACGCTGACGTCCTCCAGGTGTATCATGAGCTGCAAACCTCCGACGTGGGTCGGCCGTTTCCGGCCGGCCATACCTCAGTCCGATTATACCAGAGCCCGACTCGGTCCGCAACCTCACCACACCGCATTTTCGAACAAATGATCTACTACCCACACGTCTCCGTACCGGCGGACCTCTGCTAAAGCACCCCGGATGGCGCAGGAGTTCCCACCGGCCGCGACGAAAGCCCAGTGCCATCGAGGATTCCGCCGGCGGAGAACCCACATGCAGCAGCCAGAGCGGCAGACCTGTCTTCCTGTCCGGGCTCGAGCCGTGGCCATCGGTGTGCTGTGCGTCGCCGCTATCGGGCTGATCGTCCCCTATAGCGACCTCAAGCTTCAGGGCACGTGGATCGCCGCCTGCCACCTACCCATCGTCGTCTTCGTCATCCAACTGGTGCTGGTGCTGGCGATCAACTCGGGGCTTCGCCTCCTGCTCCCGGGTATCATGCTGCGTCCTGCCGATCTGGCGGTGATCTACGCCATGATGCTGGTGGGCAGCGGCATCCCCTCCTTCGGCCTCACCGAGTACCTGCTCCCGACGCTGGCGGGCATGCGGTACTTCGCCACCCCGGAGAACAAGTGGGACAGCGCGTTCTTCTCCCTGGTGCCTGACTGGCTGGCCCCCTCGGACAGCCGGGCCGTCACAGGCTTCTTCGAGGGCCTGCACCCCGGCGAGAGCATCCCTTGGTCGGCCTGGGTCACCCCGCTCTTGGCTTGGACGGGCCTGGCTCTCGTCCTGTTCCTGCTGATGGGGTGCCTCAGCGCCGTCTTCCGGCGCCAGTGGGTGGAGCGCGAGCATCTGATCTTCCCGCTGGTGCAACTGCCCCTGGACATGCTGGCCCAGGACGACGCCCACCACGTCCCCGCTTTCTTCCGTAGCCCGCTGATGTGGGCCGGGGCTGCGATCCCTCTTCTCATCCATTCCTGGAACGGGCTGCACAGCTACTTCCCCTCACTGCCGGCGATCCCGCTGAGCCAGGGGCTCAACCACCTGCTCACCGGCCGGCCGTGGAACCAGACCGGGCCTCTGATCATCTGGTGCCACTTCTCGATCGTCGGGTTCAGCTATCTACTGTCCTCGGAGCTGTCCTTCAGCCTGTGGTTCTTCTTCGGTTTCTTCAACCTGCTGTCGGTGGCGCTGGCGGCGCTGGGGGTGGAGGTCCCGCCGATCCCCAACTACCCCACACGGCCCGAGGCGGCCCTGCAGATGCTGGGCGCCTTCTTCGTGATCTTCGGGTACATGGTATACCTGGTCAGAGGGCAGCTTGGGGAGATGCTGGCGGCGGCGGCCGGGGGTGGTAGGGCCGACGACGCCTCCGAGCCCATGTCCTACCGCGCCACGATCTGGGGCCTCGCAGTGTCCTGCGCGCTGTTCGTCGCCTGGACCTCGCAGGCGGGAATGGCCGGCTGGTTCTCGCTATGCAGTCTGGTGCTGTACTCAGTGACCGCCCTGGTGCTCACCCGCCTGGTGTCCGAGGGTGGCCTGCTGTTCATCCAGGCACCTTTTCGGCCCACGGACATCTTCCAGACCTTCACCGGCCTGCGCTGGGTGCCGGTGCGAAGCCTGGTGGTGGCCAGCTTCACCGAGCGCGTCTTCATGTTCGACCTGCGCACTTTCCTGATGCCCAGCCTGATGGATAGCTACAAGCTGGCCCGGGAGACCCGCCTGGACCTGCGCCGTCTCATGCCGGCGCTGGCGGCCGCCGTCCTCGTCGCCGTGGTCACAAGCTACGTCTCGGCGCTGGTCACCTGCTACCACAATGGGGCCGTCACCCTCTCGAGCTGGTTCTGCCTCAGCAGCCCCCAGCAGCCCTTCGCCACGCTGGTCTCGTGGATCGATGCGCCGAAGGCGGCCAATCCCATCAGCATCGTCTTCGTGCTCATCGGGGCGGCGGTGACGGTGCTCCTGTCCCTGGCCCGGGTGCGCTTCGTCTGGTGGCCCTTCCATCCGCTGGGATATGCCATGGGCCCGAGCTGGCCGATGATTCAGCTTTGGTTCTCGATTCTGATGGGATGGTTGATGAAGACGATCCTCATGCGGTACGGCTCCGGGCGGAGCTACCGTCGGGCCCGACCGATGTTCTTGGGCCTCGTGGTCGGGGAGTTCACCGCCGCCGGAATCTGGGTGATCGTCTCAGCGATCACGGGGACCAGGGGGCACAGGTTCTTCTTGACCTAGAGCTCACATTATGCATGAACGCACTGGAGCCACAGTTCGCCATTCGCACGTTCGGAACGGTCGAAGTGCTGCCGTTTGGCGGAGTACAAGCGGCTCGAAGAGACGCCGAGAGGCGGGGCCGGGGGGGTGAGGCGACGTCGAACGGCGCCTGCCCGGAACCTGCATAATCTGAGTTTTCGGCCGCGCTTCTAGAAGCGTGGACGAGGAGCCGGTTCTGCCGTCAGGATGTCATTGTGAGCGTCGGCGGCGCAAGCTCGAGCTTGCGCCGCTTGGGCGAAGAATCTCCCGGCATAGGGCGCCGGTCTCCGCGCGTGCGGCCACTCGTCTGCATCCCTCCTCTCTCCCCTACCCCTCGTACCCCACCTCTTCTCCACCGTGCACGAAGCTGCTTTGTGTCTTCCCGTCGCCCCCCAGCACCACGCAGGCCACCGCCCCATCGGTACGGAGGCCCTTGTATCGCAGCGGCCCTTCTCCATCGCGGCGCCAGGCGACGAGGGCCCTGCCCGCGGGCAGCTCGACCTCGCAGCCCCAGCCGCCCTCGATGGGCTCGGCAACCGCCGGAAGTGCCGCACCGGGCTGTTCGCCGACGTGCGGACGAATCACGGAGACGAAGTCGGCCTCCCGGGTGGGCGTCTGCACGGCCGCCTGCAGGTGCCACTGCTCCAGCTTCACCCACTCCTGAGGGGGCGGGGTGAACTGGTTGGTCTGGGTGATGGCCAGGCCCGCGGGGTGCACAAGCTGCAGCGTTGCGCCCGCGCGCTTGCCCTGCGCGATGATGGTCTGGCCCTGGACCTGCATCTGTGAGGGGCTGTGCAGCAGCCACTCGAAGGTGCCGGGCTCCGGGGCCCGTAGGGCGTCGAACATGACGATGACATGGGGCTTGATGAACAGGACCGCGCGAGTGAAGCGGTCGAGCCGGCCCTGATAGGCCTCGGCGGCCTCGCCCACCACGTAGTCGAAGCTCGCGGTGGTGGCGAAATGGGCGATTCGCCCCAGAGGCAGGGCGGCGTGCTTGGCCTGGCCCTCACCGTTGACCGTAATGGAGTTGACGCTCCTGGTCTCCCACATCCAGTTCTTGTGGTGGGGACTGCCGTAGAGATCGCGGCGTCCGGAGCGGATGAACACCGGCTCACCGGCCACGCTGAGCAAGAAGGCGTTCTGGGACTCGTAACCGTGGCTCTGAGTGCCCATGGGGCTGGACTTGAGCATGAACTGCACGTCATTGGCGCGGTTGGCCAGATCGCTGTGCAAGACGGCCTGCCCAATGCCCGGGAAGACCACGGAACTGGGGATATCCGTGGGTTCTTTGGCCTCGACGGGCTCGGTGGTGCCGTAGATGAAGCCCATGTAGCCACCGGGGAGGTCGGAGCCCCGGGAGTTGTCCACATACCACTGCCAGTAGGGGTTGCGGGCCATGCGGGCGAAGACGCTCATCAGGGGCTTGACCTTGTCGGAGGTCTGTCCCATGGTGAGGTCGCCAAAGCCGCCCATGGTCTCTCCCGGCGGGATCACGTACAGGCCGAAGTTGCCGGCGTTGGCGAAGAACGGCTTGCGGAACCCGTCAATGCCGTAGCTGGGCTTCATGGTGGCCAGCCACCAGGTGACGCGGGTCAGGTACGAGGACCAGTAGGCGGTTCCCTCGTGCCAGCCTCCGGCATCATCGTTCCACACCGGATAGGAGTTGAAGAACACGTTCAGGGCGAACCAGGCCCAGTCCCCGGTGCCCTCGATCTCGCCGTGGAAGGCCGTGGCCACCTCGCCCAGCCAGTGCCAGGCTCTGTTGGAGTGGCTGTTATAGGGCCGCCAGATGTGCCTATTGCCGCTGAGATGGTCGTAGATCTCCTTGCCCCGCACCTGCATGACCCCCCGAACCTGCTCCCGATCGGCTTCGGACAGGTAGTCATGAAGCCAGGTGTACGTCCGCGAGGTATAGTAGGCAAAGGGCATCCCGGCCTCATCATTGTAGCGGTAGCCCGTGGCACCCTTGGGGTCCCACTCGCAGGCCGCCAGGATGAGCCGCCGGGCCTCGGCGGCATATCTCTCATCGCCCCCGAGCAGGTAGGCGAAGGCGAATGTCGCCGCGCCATTGGTCACAGCCACCACTCGCGTCCGGTTTCCCCACCAGATCTTGCGCCAGGCATCGTCATTGACGCCCCGCTTGACATCGGGCGGATACTTAGGCGGCTCGGAGGTATCCGGAGGCGACTGCAGGAGCTTCTCGCACTCGGCGACGATCCCGTCCCAGCGGCTCTCCAGCCGACCCGCCGCCAGATCGCGGAACTCCGCCAGTCCCTCGGGCCGGACGAACAGCCGCGGGTGCTGCGTCGGAATGCGGGAGAGTAGGTCCTCGCGGTCCGGCATGGGAAACTCCACGGCCGAGGTATCCAGGGAGAAAGAGCGCACGGTGCTCCACTCCGACACCTCGCCCTCGCTGCTGACGAACCGGAAGCGCCAGTAGTAGTTGCCGGGGCCGAGGGTACGCGGCGGGCAGTGGCAATACAGCGAGAGGTCTTCCACCGCGTAGACGACCTTCTCGAATTGGGGATCCGCGGCCACCTGGAGGGCATACGACGCGGCCCCGTCCTGGGGACGCCAGACGAAGCCCGGCGGGTCAGTCGGGCAGGGGCGCCCATCGAGGGGACGGAAGCCCCAGTCGCCGGGCTTAACCTGCTCATCGGGTGTCAGACCGAGGGTTGGGACGAGGGTGCTCAGGACGAGCAGAGTGACGAGAGCCGGGAGGACTGCATGCATCCGTGGCCTCCAGTTCCGGGGACACCGCGCTCAGCTTCCGCCCGTCGCTCCGAACCGGGCAGGAGCACGCCCCCGTGAGCATCGGGATGGCAGGAGCATA
>CAYRFY010000083.1:0-530 GCA_964423635.1 uncultured Armatimonadia bacterium
CCCGCCGAACGCCACGTGCGTCGAGGCGCCCACTTGTGCCCAGGCAACGTGCCAACCAGACCCCACTGGTGGTGGTCCGGGATGCGCGGAGCCACCCAGCGGGTGTGGGAGTGCGGGGAATCGCGGATGCCGCGGCCACGTGTACCAACGTGGGCGGCACTCTGGACATCCACTGGCCTGCCGAGCCCTTGCTGATCGGACGGTATGGGTGGGCGGATCGGGGCGATCCGCTAAACGTGCAGATGGGCGGCCTGGGCCTTACTCATCCGGGGATGACACGCCTCCATCGTGTAGACGCCGCTCCCGGAGATACGGTGAGGAGACATGGCAATGAGAAGACGCACATGCATGATCAGCCACTGTCCTGGGGCGCTCCGATGGCTGCCCGCTTTCTTGGTCCTGTCGGCTGCGTGCTGCTTCATCACGCCCTCGTTCTCAGACGAGACCAAGGCTTGGTCCGATGCAATGCAGTCACTGCTGAAGGTATGCACCTCTAGGGCCGAGGCTCTGCGGACATTTGAGGGCATTGT
>CAYRFY010000083.1:540-16958 GCA_964423635.1 uncultured Armatimonadia bacterium
GTGACCACGGTCGAGTACGGCAACAGGGACCTGTCGAGACCGAACTGGGCCGATGTGCGGGACTACGCGGTGGACCGCACTAGAGGCTGGTCTCTGTGCGAGCAACGTATGCCGGCGGTGGACGGCCGGGAGGCAACGTACAGAGCCTACGCCACGGTGGGCGACCTTTGGGCCATCCAGGACTGCAGCGATGGCCAGTGGCGAGTGCTACCTTCTCCCCAGCGTGACTATGTGAGTGAACTGACGGCCCACTGGCTCCTTCAGCACCAGTTCCCTGACGGGTATGTGAGCCACATAGCTGACGTTGTAGTGACCAACGAGCCGTTTGGCGGCGCTACGTGTTTGCACTTCGAGATCGAGCACTTAGTCGAAGGGAGGAGGGCCTACGAAAGCATCTGGATAGATCCAGACAAGGGTTTTGCCATCGTGAAGCTTCGCCTGGTTCTCCTGAGGGATGGCAAGCCCAGCTGCGTGAGCGTCAACACAGCGGATGAGGTCACCCGCTACACCAGGGACCTGTGGATACCACGGAGGATGGAGCGTATAGAGTGCGCGGTGCCGGAGGGGCAGTCCAAGTGGGTATTGGTGACCAGGACTGTTCGAGAGGTTCTACAAGCCCGCGTGAACGAGGACCTTAGCGAAGATGTCCGCACATTCTTCGATCCTATGCCGTTCTCGAGTGAGATATGTACTGCTCCGTGGAAGCAGCGCCTCGCCGACAGCGCTGATGTTGAGGTTCCCAGCCCCACCGAGATGACCCCGATGAGAGTACCGGGCCTGCTACAAGAGCTTCGGGATCGGCTTGGCGAAGGCCCAGGCGACCGGCAGACCATTATCGACAACGCGCTGGCCGAGATCCCGGAGGCGCTCAGGTGATCCAGATCTCCACAACGTCGCGTTGTGGCATCGCCATCGCGATGTCCATCGCCCTGATAGCTCTCCTGCTGGTGGCGCATGCTACGGCCGGGGGGCTGCTTGCTGAGGGGCGGCGCCTCGCGGGACACTCGGGCCCGAGCCGGCAGGCGCGATAGCGATGGGCAAGCGCCTGGCGCATAGACGCGGGGCATGTTGCTCCTCGCAGATGGTTTCGGGGCATGCCCCACATAGGGCGCAGACGCTGCCTCGTATCGGCCTTGTGATGCTCCGGGCTCCGACAATGCCTATCGGCGCGGGCCTCGCGGCCAGTGGCCGGCACCGACCTGGCGGAGGCCACTGGTACGATCACCTCTCCCACCCCGCAAAGGGAGCGACCAGGAGAGGTGGCCCGCCAACAGACTCGGCCGTGTCGGGCCTGTTGGCGGGCGGGTGAGAACGCTCTCTGGGGAGCCGACCGGGACGCAGGACGGGCTCGCACTCCTCCCAGTGCACCAGGTCCCGCGACACGGCGTGGCCAATGGCATCGCAGTCCGCGGGGTCGCGATCCGAGCCCGGGTCGATGCGCCCCTGCTGGTGGAACAGGTGGACCGTATCGCCGGCGACGACGAGCCACGGGTCCCACAGCGCCATGTGCCGCGGGCGATAGTCCAGCTCCATGAATCCGGCCCTCCAGTCGAGAACTCCGGCACAGCCCGCTCGGTCTGCTCACGGCACCCATCCATTCACCTGGTGGTCCAGGCGCCCCAGACGGCGCAGGTCGTCCAGGGCGTCCGCGATCGGCTGCATGGCCTCGGGCTGATCGAGGCCCACATCCTCCGGCGGGCGGCCCTTGCCGAAGGGGACGTTGCCCAGCGCCACCAACCGTGTGGACGGTGCAAGAGACAGCCGCGGGCCGGTGTTGTACCACAGGTTGCCCGCCAGTGTCAGCAGTAATGGCCTTTGGCCGGTGGTGACGTAGAGCGCCTCTTCGGGCTGCACGTAGAGCTGGTTGAGGCCCAGGAAGACTCGGCCTCCGTAGCCGTCTGACTGCAGGATGGGTTCCTGAGTGTTCAGGTGAGTCTTGGCTCCCGTGATCGTGGCGTACCCCGGTGGGTCGTCGGCACTCCCCTCAAGCCGCAGGTAGCTGTCGCTTTGCTCCGAGTAAAGATCGCTCATCACGATGCTTTGACTGTCGCGGAGCCATACGCTGGGCGAGACGATGGTTGTGAGCCGGTACATGAACCCCAGAAGCCCGTCGCGCAGGGGACCTCGGCCTTCCACCGATACGGTGCCCTCGTAGGACTGGGCGAAGAGGAATCTGGCCCGGGCGCAGCCGCGGAAGCGCAGGTTGCCCTGCACGTGGATGCCGTGCACCACGCTCTCGGCCGAGAGGCCGTCGAAGAGGATGCCCTGGACGTCGGGGCGCTTTTGGTACATGCCGTACGCGAACACCCCGTCGTAGCAGATGTCGGAGGGGCCGCCGGTGGAGGTTTGGCGGATGTCGGCGGCGGCTTCCACGGGCCCCAGATCGTGATGGCCGATGGCAAACTCCTCCAGCGTGATGCGCTGCGGGTCGACAACCTCGATGCCCACCCCGTCCTTGGGGCCGCGCCAGAGCAGACGGGTGAAGAACCCGCCGCCACCGAACCGATAGTCGCTTCCGGTGACGTGCAGGCTGCGGGTGATGACATATCGGCCGGGCGGGAGATACGCCAAAGCGCCATCTTCGTGCTCGCGGGCGGCGTCGATGGCGGCCTGGATCGCTTCGGTGTCATCGGTCTTGCCGTCGCCCATGGCACCGAAGTCGGCCTTCGCGTCGAACACCGCCGGGGGGACCTGCACCTCGGTGGGGAGAAAGCTCTGCCGGGCATCGACCACCACCCCCGAGAGCCTGCCCGCGGGGATCGCGTACACGCGGCCGTCGGCAGGTGCGGCCAGGAGGCCCTCCACCGGCACATTGCCCGACAACAGGAGTGGCTGCCGGGACGAGAGGCGCCGTACGGGTGGGGCCGGCGAGGGCGGGGCGGAGAAGACGCAGTCGAACATCAGCACCGGCGCCCCATTGAGCTGCACGGCGCACTCGGTGTCCTGCCAGGCCGCCACGTGACAGTCCTGCACGCTGAGCGGCCCGATGGTGCCGCCCTGGGTGATGAACCGCTGCGAGCCGTAGGAGGTGCAGCGCCGAATCGAGTCGCCGTGCTCGCTGAAAATGTGGAAGTCGGTGACCCGGCTGCGCTCGAAGTGGCAGTTGCGGGCGTAGAAGTTGCCCTTGGAGTCGTAGACGCCTGTGCCACAGTCCCGGAACTCGCAACCATCGAAGGAGTTGTCGTAGTCGTTGAAGGTGAGAAACGCCGCCCCGGTGCCGCAGTTCTCGAACAGGCAGCCCAGATAGTTGATCTCCGCCGAGGCCACCTTCTGTTGGTACCCCACGCGGATGCCGTAGCCGGTGAAGTTGGCGAAGGCCTCGTACTGGTGGCGCACCTCGGTCTCAAAGCGTTGCGCGGCGGCGTGCTCGTAGCCGACGGCGGCTCTGTTTCGCCCATCCCAGCTCAGGCCCACGTAGCGGCTGTACGCCGAGCCATTGCTCCAGAGCATCGTCCCTCCCTCCTCTCCATCCCACACCAGCCTGGTGTCGCGCCCATGCCCGACGAGGAGCACGCCGTGGATCGGCCCCTTGAGCACGAGGGTCTTTGTGATGCGGTAGGTCCCGGAGGGCAGGTAGACGGCCTTGCCGTCGCCGCCGGTGTCCAAGGCCGTCTGCAGGGCCAGCGTGTCATCGGCGACGCCGTCTCCCACGGCGGCGGGCGTGACGTCGGTCCTGACATTGAGCCAGTCCGACCGCTCCTGCCAATCCAGGCGCGGGATGTCGGGGGGCGCGGCAGGGCATGCCGCCGCGATGAAGGCTAGAAGCAGAGGCAGGGCAGGACGCATGGTGGTCTCCTTGGCGGAGGGCGCTTGGTCAGAGGCAACACGACTGCAAGAGGCAGCGGGAGCGCCCTATCCGACAGTGCCCGGCGGTCCCGGCACAGTCTCGACCCCCTCGGTGAAGCGCTCGGCCTGCTTTTGCACCCGGTCCGCCGTGTCGTCCGGCAGCGGGCTTCCGCGGTACCAATGCCGCCACCTCCGTATGGACCGCTCCCCGCGACGCAGCGGCTACCGCCCTTGCTGCGCATCCATCTCCGCACGGTTCAATGGCGAGTTGCGCTGCCACAGGTAGCGGATGAAGCACAGGGCGATGTAGGTGCCCAGACAGGCGCCCACGAAGCAGTCGCCGAGGAAGTGGCGGTTCAGATGGATGCGCGACCAGGTGACGAGGACGGCCGCCGTGTAGAAGGCCACGCGCCACCGGGGGTACCAGGCGGCCAGGACCGTAGCCAGGGTGAAGGCGGAGGTGGCGTGGCCGCTGGGAAAGGAGCGGCCACCCAGGCCGTCGGGGTCTCCGAACACCACGGCATCGCTAAGGTCCGCCGGGCGCGGCCGAGCGGCGAAGGTCTTCATCACATTCACCGTCATCGCCTGCGTCAACGAGGCGCCGCCGATGACCGCCAGGCGCCGCAGCCTCTCGCTGCGTACCAAAGCCGTGTAGAGCACGATCCCGATAACCACCATGTGCAGCTCGAGGGCGTACGTGAGGGCCTCGGCAAGCGCCTCGGCCCAGCGCCCCCCGGGGGCCAAATGGCGGTATAGGGCCATGGTGAAGGGGTCCGTCGCCACGAGGACCGTGGCGACGGCGGCGATCAGCAGGGCCCGCTTGAGACTCTGTTTCAGGACGCTATTCATACCGCTCAGCCGGCGGTGATCCCCAGCAGGGCCGAGCGCACGTCCGCGCCCCGCGCCGCTGAGAAGTCCAGGCTCTTGATGGATACCTCCGGCCGAGGATTGGACCACTTGACCGCGGCCACCGACAGCAGGACGCCCCGGGGCGACAGCCCCTCCCAGACGCCCACGGCCTGAGCCGGACCGCGCTGTCCGTTGAAGTCGTGGATGTTGGCCAGATACTCCAGCGGCACTCTCACGCTCTGTCCGTCGACGTAGTTGATCACATACTCGCCGATGATGCGGGGATTGCGGGTGGCGTACAGACTGCGCTCGCGGGGCTCGGGGATGTCGCAGGTGTGCAGGAAGTAGAGGGCCTCGGCGCGCAATCCCACCGGAATCTCATGGATCGTCGGCGGATGCCTGCGGTCGCCGGACTGCTCGGAGGCCACGACAAGGCAGGACTTGCCCTCGGTCTGGGCGGGGTCGAGGATCTGGAACGGGATATCCCCAATCCACTGCACCCCGGTGGGCAGGGCGCGGAGATCCAGGTCCGGCCCGTGACCGAACAGGCTCCGTCCGCTGCCGTCGTCCACGGTGGCCTCATTGCATAGCGGCGCGATGTCCACCAGTCTGAAGGTGTCCACCACCGGCTCCTCGCCCAGAGAGAACAGGCGCTGGAACTGGGGCACCGGCTTGTAGGCAATTTGCTCCAGGGCCGGGCGGTCCGGGCTCCACGAGTTCTCGCCCCCGAGCACCCAGGCCGCGGGCAGGTGGGGCATCCGTTTCAGCGTCGAGGAGACACCCGACCATGTGGTGCCGCAGTAGCCCAGAATATCATTGCGCCCGGCGGCGGAGGCGAAGGCATAGACGTTCACCGGCTCGTACCACGGGCAGCCGAGCACCTCGAAGCCTCGGTCCTTGAAGTACGCGATCGTCGAATCGTAGTCGTGGTTGGGGCTGTAGTGCCAATCGAAGATCAGGATGTCGCGGGGCACCCTGTCGATCGAGCGCCAGGTGAAGTGCGGCTCCGAGCCGGTGTGCTGGGGGAGAAACTGATCGCCCCACATGGCCATCCTCATGCCCCGGGCCCCGATCCACTCGTGCAGCTTGTCGATCGACTCGGCCCAGATCACCCACGGCTCGGTATCCCGGCAAAGCTCGCAGATGCCGATGTCATCGAAACTGGACTCGTCCATCCCGACGTGGAAGACCTCGGGCTCGAAGACCTCCACCAGCTCGCCCATCAAGTCGAAAACCAGTGGGTAAGTCTCCGGGTGTCGTGGACAGAAGTTGAAGCGGTTGCGGATGCCTTTCACCGTCTGCTGCGTCTCGGCCAGGTGCTGGTAGGCCGGGAGGTTGAGGACGAAGCCGAAGTGGGAAAACACCGCGAGCTGTGGGATCACCCGGAAGTGGCGGCTCTTGGCGTAGTCCACCAGCGACTTGAGCTCCGCCTTGGTTGGGGCACCGGCCTTGGCGATGTCCGGGTGGGTCTCGTACTGCAGATTGCCGTCCACCTCCCAGACGATGGTGTTGTACCCAAGCAGCGCCAGGAAGTCCACCATCTTGCGGTAGGTGGGCAGGTCGGCGGCGGAGGGGGATGCCATGTGCCAGGCCCGCCACTGCAGCCCGGGACTGTCCTGCACCTCGGCACAGCGGCAGAAGGCCGTGCCGCGGTCGGAGGTCAGCATCTGCCGGAGGGTGCCCACGCCGTAGAGTCTCGCCCGCGGGCTCCGGGCCCGCAGGGTGATGCCGTCGGCCGACACGATCAGCCGATAGCTCTCCTCCCCCTCGGGCGTCCGGTCGTCCGGCGCCGCCCCCAGGTCGATGCATCCGGCGCCACCTTGCCCCTCCCTGATGGGCAGCTCCAGGCCGAAGCGTCCCTGGATGTCGGCCTGCAGCCACCGGGCCTCCGGGCGCTGGCTCTCATCGGCGATGGCGATGCGCGTCTCGGCGTCGATGGAGAAAACGCCCCTATCCAGCCGCAGAGACCGCGGCATGGGGATGACGGTGGGCTCGAAGCTGTCGCGGTCCACGCGGCGGGCCACGAACTGCGGGCGGTTGCCCACCCCCCCGGCGTAGATCAGGGCACCGAACCGCTCGGGGCGGGCGTACTTGTCGCCATCGATGTACGACCAGGCGGAGTTCTGCTCTCCGCCACCGGCGCGCCGGGTGCGGCAGAGCTGCAGGCCCCAGACCGTGCCGGGGCCCGGCGTGCCGCCGAGTCGCTCGAAGGGCAGGCGCACCTCCGCCGTCCAGCGGTCCTCACCGCGCTGCACCGCGGCCTCCCACTGCGGCACCGGCAGCTCGGCGCTGCGCCACGTGTACCAGTTGGGGTACCGCTCCCGGCCGATAGTGCGCTCCTGCCACACGCCCCCACCGGCCCCCACACCCAGATGCACGTAGCCAGAGCCGTCGCGTTCGGTGTTCAGGAACACCTCCACGCAGTCGTCGGACCACACGTGAGGGTCCTCACCGGTGGCCGTGGCGAGCACCCCGGCCATGTTGGGCTCCTCGCAGTCGAAGGCCAGATACAGCGCGCTCTCGTCCCACAGCAGCCGGGCGGAGGTCTGTACCCCGGCAAGCTCCCCTTTGCCCTGGAGGACCAGAAAGTCCGTGAGCTCCGGGGCATCCGACCAGACGGCATCCGTGAGGTCGCCGTCCAGCGCCGGGGCGGTGTCCACCCGCGGGGCCTTCACCCCGGGAAGCTCGTCCACTCGGGCAATCATCGCGTCATCGAACCACACGCTCCCGGGCCCCTGTGCGATCAGGGAGAGCTTGAAGTGCCTGGCCTGTGGGGAGGTGGTGATGATTTGCGAGACTTCCACCCAGCCGTCGGCCTCGCCTCCCGAGCCCAGGCTGTGGCCGGTGTACGGCTCGGTGCCTGTGAGGAACTCATACAAAAGAACCTGGTAGGCCGCCTCGCTGCGCACCCGGCAGCTCACACGGTACAGGGCGGAGGGCACGGCAGCCACCGGCTCCTGGCTCACCCGAACCCAGGCGGTGTTGTTGCTCTCATGGTCGATGCGCTGTGCCGCCTTTCCGGAGCGCTTCACCTCGGTGTCGATGGTGAAGGCGCCCCGGGCGCCGCTATTCACCTGGATCTCGCCGCTCCAGCCATCGGCGATGCCGTCTGCATCGGTATCTACCTCGAACGAAGGGTTGTTCACAGTGTTGGTCAACGACCACGCCGCCCCGCAAGAGCACAGGGCCACTGCCAGGCAAAGCACGGCGGTGAGTCGTCTCATCGGAGGTGCTCCTTGGTGCGGCGGAGGGTCCGGGGAACAAGACGGGAGCGGGGTCCGGCGCCCGCAGACCGCGGTGGATAGTGGACCGGACGCCGCCGGCCCTCGTGCGAGCTACACGTACATCGCGCGGCGCTCGTCCAGGGCCAGCTTCGCCACTCGGACGAACTCCGACAGGATCATGCCCCGGTTGCCGGCCTCCACAGTCACCGGCGCGTCGAAGCCAATTCCGGCCAGGCCGGCATAATAGTCTTCCCAGTCGATATTGCCGGCACCGGGGTTGAGGTGCTCGTCGCGCTCACCATTGTTGTCGTGCCAGTGGATCACATGCAGCCGGCCGGCGAAGGCCGAGATCATCTGACTCAGGGCGATGCCATTGAGGTGGCAGTGGCCGGTGTCGAAGCAGAAGCCCGCCCGGGGGCAGTTGAGGCCGTCCACCAGGGCCACCAGCTCGCCCAGATCGTCGGCGGGGTTGTGGGGTGTCATGTTCTCAACCGCCAGGTTCAGACCCAGGTCCACCGCGGCGTCCGCCAGGGCCGAGAGGGAGGCCGCCGACGCGGCCAGACGGTCCGCACGCTGAGACGCATCGGGACAGCCGCTCCCTACAGGGTGTACCACCACGGCCTGTGCCCTCAGCTCGGCGGCCAGCCGCATCTCGGCGAGGTGGGTCGCCACGGCGTGTTGCCGAATGGCACTCTCCGGGGACGACAGGTCAACGGCGGCGCCGAAGGAGGCGTGGACGGAGAATACCTCCACCCCGGTTCGTCCCAGGGCCTGCTTGAGCGCATCCACGGCGTCCCTGTCTGCGGGGGCGAAGTGCTGTGGGCCGGAGAACACCGACAATTCCAGGTACCTGGCTTCGGCGGCGGAGAACTGCTCCACCGCCTCGAGGGCGGTGGGCAGAAGTGAGGTGAGAAACACGGGTTCCACGCTGGGGTTCACTTCCTTCGGTCATATTGCTGGAGTTTGTCGGTCAGGTCCTGCTCGGTGGGCATGGTGGAGAAGAACGCCGCCAGGGCGCAGACGAGGCCAACGAGGATCTGGGAACCCAGTATCATCCAGACGCTGATGGGCTGGCCGTTGATGTAGGCGGCGAAGACCCAGCCGCTGGAGGTCATGAAGGCTCCCAGCAGGCCGGCGCCGAGAGACACCTGGACCTGGGTCCAGGTGGCCCCCCGACGGCGTGCGACGACCCCCAGGAGAACGGCCACCAGCAATGGGAGGATCATGTACGGCCCGATGGTCATCAAGTCCGGTCGCTCGATCAAGTCCGGTCTCCCATGGCGGTCGAACTCAGAAACTCTCCTCCAGCAGCCTTACCAGACAGTCCTTGCCAAAGCAGCCCGGAGTCTTGGCCGCGGCGCCGCCCATGTAGCGCAGGGCGTCCTCGGCCAGCCGTGGCAGCATCGCCCGATCCACGCCGAACTTGCTCAGCCCGATGCTGAGCCCCACCTTCTGCAGGAAGGCCGCCACCGTGTCCGCCGCCGCCGTCGCCTCCGGGGGCCCTCCGAGCAGGGCCGACAGGCGCGCGAACTTCTCCGGCGTCTGTCCGTGAAACAGCCGGCAATAGGCCACCATCAGAGCCGCCAGCCCCTCGCCGTGAGGCACCCCGGGGTAGTGGGCACTGACGGGATGCTCCAGGGCGTGCATGACGGAGGCCCCGCAATTGGAGAGCGGGAGCCCGGCGAAGACGTTGGCCAGGGACAACGAGTACCTCGCCTCAAGGTCCGTCCCGTCCGCCACGGCCCGGGGCAGAAACTCGCCCACCAGGCCGATGGCCTGCACCGCCGCGCTGTCGGTGAAGGGCCCCGCGTCGGTGTTGATGTACCCCTCCACCGAGTGACACAGCACATCGACGCCGGTGGCCGCCGTCACCGCGGCCGGGGTGCTCACTGTCAACTCCGGGTCGCAGATCGAGGCCCGCGGGTAGATGCAGTCCCCGGCGATGGCCGCCTTCTCCTTGGTCTGGGTGGCCGTGATCACCGCAAAGGGGGTGAGCTCCGACGAGGTGCCCGCGGTGGTGGTCACACAGACCACGGGCAACGTGGCGCCGGTGGGCACCCTCTTGTCGCCGTGATTGCCGTCCACCAGGAACTCCCGCACGGGGAAGTTGTGGGTGGCGGCCACCGCGATGCCCTTGGCGGCGTCCATGGCGCTCCCGCCACCAACCGCCACGATCAGATTGCACTGATTCTCGCGGGCGATGGTCCCGCCTTCCTCGACGACGACGTCCGTGGGGTTCGGTGGGACACGATCGAAGACCGTGACCTCCACCCCGGACTGCTGGAGCATCTCCAGGGCCCGGTCGAGGTAGCCCAGACGCCGCGCGGCCCCGCTGCCGGTAACGAGCATCGCGTGCTCGTCCCGCTTGTGCACGCACTCCCCCAGGCGGTCGAAAGTGCCGTTCCCGAAGATCAGGCGCACCGGGTTATAGTAGTCGAAGCCAATCATCAAGAGCCTCCAAGTGTGGGGCGGCGGTGGAGACATGTCCCAAAACGGCGACGGGGTCGGCGGGCCCGAGGGCCCCGCGCCTTTCGAGTGCCGCCTTCAGTCCGTGGGCTGTAGCCGGGTCTCCTCGCGGGCCAGCGGGATGCGGCAACTGATGGTCGTCCCGACCCCCATCTCGCTGTCCACGCCGATGGTGCCGTCGTGGGCCTCGATGACGTTCTTGATGATGCGCGTGCCCAGGCCCGTGCCCATGGGCTTAGTGCTCACGGCGTCATCCGTGAATAGCTTGGCCCGCACATGCTCCGGCATCCCGGAGCCGGTATCCACGCACTGCAGGAGGCAATAGCCTCCCTCCGGGAACTCCCCATCCGGCTCGGCCGAAACGCGGATGGTGATCGACGACCCCGGGCCGCAGGCGTCGATGGCGTTGAAGACCAGGTTATAGACCGCATTGTAGATTTGCTTTTTGTCCAGCGCGAAGGCGGGTATCTCCCCGACCGCCTCGACGCCCACCGCGATTCCGGCCTTCGAGGCCTGATGCTCCAGGAGCGCCACGGCCCGCCGAGCCACCTCGAGTATGTCGGCCTTCTCGAAGTGGGGCTGGGACACGATACCCTTGACGGCCGCGGAGATCTCGGCCATCCGCTGCTGCACGGTGTCGGTGCCGTCGAGGATCAGCTCCACCATCTCCGGCAGCAGATCGCGCAACTCCTGCACCGCGGAGCGCAGGCCGTCGGCCGCCCCCGCCGGCAGCTCGGGACTGTCCAGGGCGCGGTCGAACTGGGCGAACACGTCATCGCTGATGAAGCGGAGGGTCTCGGCGCTGGTCTGCACCGGGGTGATCATGTTCTTGACGTCATGGCTGATATCGCCGATGAAGCTGACCACCTGAGCCAGGCGGGCCTCCTCCTGCAGCCTGGCGGCCTCCACGGCCGCCGCCACCTGGGCGCCGAGGATGTCCAGAGTCGCCACATCGTGCTCGTCGAAGTGCCCGTCGGACTTGTTGAGCACCTGCATCACGCCGATGCACCGGCCCTGATAGCTCTTGAGCGGCACCGTGACCATGTTGTGCGTCTGGTAGTGGATGCGCTCGCCCACCTCGCGGAAGTGGTCCTTCTCCGCCGTCATGTCCTCGCTGACGCGCAGGTGCCCCGACTGAAACACCGAGCCGGCGATCCCCTGCCCGGGCTCGAGCTGGAGCCCTGTCAGCTCCTCCGCCTTCTCCCCGACCACATAGCGGAACACCAGCTTGCCGCTCTTTGGGTCCAGCAGGATGATGGAGCCGGCATGGGCGTCCACCACATCCAGGCTGATGTTGAGCGCCTCCTGGATGGTCTGGTCGAGCTTGGTGATGGAGCTCAGTTCGGCTGAGATGCGTCGGGCCGCATCCAGTTGCCGGTCGCGCAGCTCGATCTCGTGCCGCAACTCACGCTCCGGCCCTGTGCTGTCTTTAGGCATGCCGAACCTCCGAGCGGCCGCAGAATGGCGGCGCGTCGCCGCTCCCAGCGAGCTGGTCCGTCCCATTTCGACCCACCCGGGGCAAATCCCTCCTCCGGGGCACCGAACCACTCGCCCCCCGCCCCGTGCCCCGGCCCGCCCGGCGAACCGCGCTGACCCCTCCGCCGGTCCGTCCCGCTGCCGGAACACGAACGAGGGCTCAGGACGTCAAAGAGGCCACGGCCGATGGCCGCCGGAGGCCCTCGACTGTCCTCTCATACTCGTCACCCGGTCCGGGTCTCGCCGGTCGGGGGATGGGCAGTCAGTCGGGGGTGTTCTCTGTCAGTAACGCCGGTGGACCGCCTGTCCTCGGTCTCCCACATCGCCGGAGTCTGCAGTGCGCTTCTCGCCCCGCCTGTGGCTGTCTGGGGTAACCGGGTCGCCGATCCTCATTTCCGGGCTCCCGCATGCGGTGGGAGTGGGCGCTTGCGACATACTGCCGACGCACGCAAGTGGCACGAACGAGACGAAGTGGACGCGCAACGTATCCGGGAGGCGAGTGAAGATGAGACCGCCGTTGCCTGTCGTCTTCGTTGCCGCTGCCCTTGCCCTGTTGTTCGCCGGTTGCACCGTTGGGGCCGGGCCGGAGCCCAGGGTCGCTCAGGTGGCCCCGGCGGTGCCGGCGGTGCCGGCGGCCTCCACTCCCTCCGCGCAGCCGAAGCCGGGGCCGGCCATCCGCATCAACGAGATCTGCCCCCTGCCCGAGACCGATGGCGGCCCTGTGTGGGTGGAGTTGCACAACTCCGGCGGCGCGCCGACCTCGGCGGGCGACTGGTCGCTGGCCGACGCCGCGGAGGTCTACGCCCTCCCTGCAGATACGCCGCCGGTGCCTCCTGGCGGCGTGCTGCTCCTCGTGTTCGGTCCCGAGGGCGGCACGGTCCGGGGACTTGGCTCTGACGCCGGGCCGACGATACGCGTCACCGATCGGCCCGCCTTCCTGCGGGGCAAGAGCAACGAGCTGGGGCTGTACTCGGCGGCAGAGCCCTCCGCGGAAGCCCTGGTTGACTTCGCCTACTGGGGCAAGCCCGGCGGCACACAGCAGGCGGGGTGGGCACAGGGCGCGGGCCTGGATTCCAGCCGGCACTTCTCGGCCGACGGTGCTCCCGGCGAGCAGTTGTTGTTTCCCGGCGCCGCCATCGGCCGCCCCAACCAGGCCTGGACCGACGAGCAGGGCGTCACTCACGCCCGGTCGTACTGGGCCCTGTACGTGAAGGGGGTGGCGACGCCCGGGCTTCCCAACCCCATCCCGGCGCCGGTCCCCATGGAGCCGCGGGGCGGCTCGCGAACCTGCGTGGGGGGATCGGGTTTCACGGCCATCTGGTACGGCCAGCCCGCCGGGGTGACGGGGCCATACGACACCCGCTACCAGGTGGCAACGGACCCCGACTTCCGGCACCTGGTGGTGGACGTGGCCGCCCGGGGCCCGTACGGCCACAGGCCTCCGCTGCCTGCGGGTGACTACTACTGGCGGGCCAGGTGTGAGTACAAAGGCCTCATCACGCCCTGGACGGAAGTCATCGCGTACCACGAGAACAAGCCGGAGCCGGAGACCAAGCCACAGGTCCCTTCGCCGCCGCCGAGCTTCACGGTGCCGGTGCCGTAGGAGCGTGGCCGAGGAGCCCTCCTTCGCCGGAAACGTCATTCCCAGAGCGCCCGCTCCCGAAGGGAGCAGCTCGAAGCATCTCCCGGCATTCAGCGAGATTCTTCGCTATCTCGATGCGCGAGATGGACGCTCAGAATGACATACTGACGGCAGAACCGGCTTCTCGGCCGGGCTTCCAGGGCCGACGGCCTCGGTGGGCCCCCCGGAACTCCGTGGGGAGGATGATGCCCCTGCGCAGCGAAGTCCCTGTCATCGCGACGGTCTCGCAGGAGGCACACTCTGCGCGCTTTCCAAGCGCGAAGGCAGGGCACCGAACATGGCAGCCGCCACACAGGCCCCCGGCCCCCTGCGGGCGGGCGTCGGGCGCGCCGACATCACGGATTACGACGCCGGCCCGGTCAACGATCCCCTCTACGCCAAGGCCCTGGTCTTGTCCGACGGCGCCACCACGGCGGCCCTGATCACCGTGGATGCCGTGGCCATCGGCGAGATCGGCCGCATCGGCAATGACTACCTTCCCACGGTGCGGGAGCGGCTACAGGCCGAGCTGGGTATCCCACCCGAGGCCGTTCTCGTCAATGCCAGCCACTGTCATGGCGTGGTCTGCGCCGATGTGGCCGGACGCACCGTGCAGGCGGTCGCGGAAGCCGTGAGGGGTCTGGAGCCGGTGACAGCCGGCGCCGGTTGCGGCCACGAGGACCGGATCATGCAGAATCGGCGCCTGCGTCTGGAGAGCGGGAGGGAGGCGGATGTGCGCCACGCCTACTCCCTGCCCCCGGACGACGAAGTCGCCGGCATCGGGCCCGTGGACCCGCAGATCGGCATCCTGCGTCTCGACCGGTCCGACGGCCGCCCGCTGGCGGTGGTGTTCAACTTCGCCTGCCACCCGATTCAGGGCGTCCCCGGCGGGGGCAATACCGCCGACCTCAGCGGCTTTGCCTCAACGGCCGTGGAGACCGCCCTGGGCGACGGGGCGGTGGCGCTCTTCATCCAGGGCTGCGGGGGCGACATCAACCCCGTCTGGTACAAGGATGTCGACCATCCCCGGGACGCCGAGACTTTGGGCAACCTGCTGGGTCTCAGCGTGCTGCGCGCCCTGCCCGCAATCGCCGCCGAGACCCCTGGGCCGCTGAGGATCATCCGCGAGGTGCTGCAATTGCCCCGGGCCGATCTGCGGCCCACCATCGCCGCGCTGGAGCAGGAGCAAGGCCGTCTTTTGCAGTCACTGCAGGGCACGAGCATCAACCTCAAGACCTTCTTGCACCTCAGTTCCAGGTACGGCCTGGACCCCGGCTTCCCCTCGTACTACTCCCACGCCTATCTGCACCAGCACGCGCAGGGCCGCCACGACCTGACCCGCCTCGATAGTCAGAACCGCGAGCAGCTCCAGGCCTACCGGCACAACATCCACACCATGGAGCGGCTCACGCGCGTGCAGGCCAACGTAGACCTGCTCCGCATGCACCAGGCCCAGAGCGAGGCGGTGGGGTTTTCCCCGCTTGAGGCCGAGATCGTGGGGCTCAGGGTGGGGCAGTTCGTGCTACTGGGCTTCCCGGGCGAGCTGTCGGTGCAAATCGGGCTGAACATCAAGAGCGCCTCGCCCCACGAACTCACCTTCGTGGCCGGCTGCAGCAATGGCTACATCTACTATGCGCCCACGGCCGAGCAACTGCAGAACCGCGGCGGGGCGCAGGAGGACAGCGACTGCCTGCTTGCCGCCGAGTGGCAGGGTCTGTTCGAGGCCCGGGCGGCGGATGTACTCAGGCGATTGTAGCGCGCAGGCCGCAAACGCCGCCGCTGCGGCCGGTTCCGCATCACCCCACCACGGGAGCTTTGTCCATGTCCACCGAACCTGTTCTCAGACCCTTCATCGATCGTCTTGGACCCGCCCCCGTGAAGGCCGGGTTCTCCCAGCCCGACTACTGGGTCTGGGGCGGACACCCGGTGCTGGGTGAAGACGGACGCTATCACCTCTTCGTAGCCCGCTGGCCCAAACAGCGCCCCTTCTTTAAGGGCTACATCGTGTCATCCGAGGTGGTCCGCGCCGTGGCCGACACCCCTGTGGGGCCCTATGAGTTCCAGGAAGTCGTCCTCCCTCCGCGGGGAGCCGGCTTCTGGGACGGCCGCATGACCCACAACCCCACCGTCCGCCGCTATGGCGACAGGCTGCTCTTGTTCTACATCGGCGCCACTTTCGAAGGCCCTATCCCCACCGCCGAAGACCTGCTCCATCGCGACTGCAAGATCCCCGACCAGACCTATGCCACCATCCGCATCGGGATGGCGACGGCCGACTCCGTCTTCGGCCCCTGGGAGCGCCGGGAGGCGCCGATCCTGCTGCCCCGGCCGGGCAAGTGGGATGGCACCGTCGTGACCAACCCGGCGCCCTGCATCTGCGAGGACGGCAGCATCTTGCTGTACTATCGCTCCAATACCCCCGACGGCCTGCGCATCGGCCTGGCGAGGGCCAACGATCCCGACTCCCCGTTTCTCCGCGTCTGCGAGGACCCGGTGCTGCAGCTTCACGGCAGGGCCTTCGTGGAGGACCCGTACGTTTGGCAGACGGGGAATGGCTACCAGATGCTGGCCAAGGACATGACGGGAGAGATCACCGGGGAGCTGCATGCGGGAGTGCACCTGCTGTCTGAGGATGCGGTGTCGTGGGAGCCGGCCCCTCAGCCCAAAGCCTATTCGCGAAGGGTGTGCTGGGATGACGGCACGGTCACGGAGCAGGGCCATCTGGAGCGGCCCCAGCTCCTCTTGAAGGAAGGCGAGCCGGCGTATCTGTTCGCAGCCACGGCCGACGGTTCTCCGGGACAATGGGACGACCTGAGCAGATCGTGGAACATGGTGATCCCGCTCATCTGAAGCTACGCCCCGCCGTTCGTGAACGTCCCGCCCTGGCGGGACCGGCGTCCGGCTGTCTCGCCGGTCCAACGCCGTGCCGCGTAGGTTGGGCTTTCCAGCCCGACTCCGTGCCGTTGGCCGTCGTCGCTTGCCGTCCGCCGTTCGCC
>CAYRFY010000084.1:0-9173 GCA_964423635.1 uncultured Armatimonadia bacterium
GCCCCCACCGTAGCCTACAATGGCCGCGGTGTCAAGTGTGTGCCCGTGCCAGCCCGGTGGGAGAGGCGTGGCGGCCGTTGGCGCTCTCCTCAGGTACCCGCCTTCTCCCCCAGCCGCCCGAGGGCCGCTGCGCGGATCGTTTCCAGCACGTCCTCCGTGTGCGACAGAACCTCATTGTCCCAGAAGCGGAGGACCGCGATCCCGTTAGCCTCCAATAGCGACTCCCGCGCAGCATCGCGCGCCTTGTTCGCGGCTTCCGCATGCTGCCCGCCGTCCAGCTCGATGGCGAGCGCAGCTTCGGGGCAGTAGAGGTCCAGGACATAGCCGCCCCAGGTGTGCTGCCGGCGGAACTTGAGGCCCGCCAGTTGGCGACCGCGGAGGTGTTGCCAGAGCATCCGCTCGGCGTCGGTGCTCTCGCGGCGCAGCTCCCGTGCGCGGCCCAGAGAGCCGGCGGACGACTTCAGGTTGCGCATGGTAGACGCCTCCGGAAGGTGCGTCGTCGGCCGTTCACCTCTCTCCCCTCGGGAGAGGTCGCGCCGGCCGCATCGGCGCGGGTGAGGGGAAGACCCACCCGACCGTGGCCGAAGGGGGCCGTTGGTTCAGCGCCTACGGCTGGACGGCGGTGCCCCATGATGTAGGCTGGGTGGACCTTCCCCTCACCCGCCCCGTTTGGCCTGTACGGCGGGCCAAACAGGCCGACCTCTCCCGGTGGGAGAGGTGAACGGCCCAACCCCCACCCCAAAACAAAAAGCCCTTCGTCTCCACAAAAGAGACGAAGGGCAATGGTGCCTTCCGCGGTACCACTCTCATTGGCGACGCAGAGCGCCGCCCACTTGACCCGTGCGGGACGAGGCGCGCAGCGCCTGCATCCGATACGGTCTCCCCTGTAACGGTGGAAGCTCCGGCGGTCCCTACTGGGGTGATAGCCCTTTCAGTCCGCGACTCCGGGGCGAGCTTCGGTACGTTTCAGATGGCCCACTTCCAGCCAAGGCGGGCCTCTCTGTGATCCTCCGCGTACCTACTGTTCCCCTTCACAGTCTTTGAGAGTATTCAATTAGCCAAGTAGTATATCGACCGGGCAAGGCGGAAGTCAAGGGCGAATTCCGTCGGCGCGCCGACCTTCCGGCCACCGGGACCCATCGGACCCGTAACGCTGAGACGCTCCCGCCACCGCGGCCCCTCTCCTACAACACATGCTCCTGGCGCTCTTGCTTCTTCTCCTTGGCCTTGTCCTTCCTCTCCTTGAGTTCCTTCTTGGTGTGCTTTGCCGGCTTCATCTGCTTCTCATGACGCGTACGCATCTTGAGAACCCCCCTTCCTATCTATGATCGCTTAGCCGACTGGCTGCGCATCTGTGCGGAAGGCCTTGCGGCACGGGAGCGACGTTCCACTATCAATTCGCGGCCAGAGCCCAATAGTCCTGCACGGCAGAGCGTTCCCAAAGCCGCCTGCTCTCCGCACCCGGCACGGAAGACGGCAGATGGCGAACGTCTGGGGGCTTCGCCCCAAGCTCCGCCGGGGCCACGGGCCCCAGACCCCGGATGCGGCCCGGACTGCTGAGATGTCCTGGCTCCTCTCCCCACGGCCCCCTCGCCGGTGTACAATGTACTCCCATGGCTCGCATCTATATCCGCACCATCCTGTGCCTCGCCGCCCTGTGGGCCTCGTGCTCGTGGGGCGCGGAGCCTGACGGGAACCCGCGGGAGCCCTCTTACGTCCAGGGAGAAGCATCCGCCTGCGCGGAGCCTCCCACCAACAGCTCACCTCGGGCCACCGCTCGCGTCCAACGTTCCCGCGCGGCGGGTCTCCGCCGCCTGCTGGAGCGCGCCGCCGCGGGAAGAGACGACTTCGCCACGGGACTCACCGTAGGTAGGCCCGATGTCGTTCGCCAGGCAATCGGCGGCCGCGGCCGGAGCGTCACCTGCTATCTGGCGGAGAGCATCGTGCCCTGCTGGCGCCAGGACGAGGCCCTGCGCCAGCTCTGCAGCCCCCAGTTCACAGGAGGGCAGGCGGTGGTGGAGGTCGCTCCCGGACAATCGCTGGAGGTCGGTCCCACCGGAGTGAAGTCTCGGGCGAGGGTGGTGGCCGAAACGCCACGGGAGATCGTGGTGCGCTGCTCGACGCGCGCCTCCGAGCTTCTGGTACTGCGCGGCACCTTCTTTACAGGTATGGACTGCACAGTCGATAACGTTAGTCGGTGGCCATTGCGGGTAAACTATGTTTCATACGGGGTCGTTGTGCCTCCGGGGGAGCATGAGGTGAGGTTCTTGCCGAGGTCGCCGGCGTCGTGGCTGCCGACGGTCGTGGGGGCGGCGGCTCTGATTGGCCTGGGAACGGTGGCGGGGCTGGCATGGCGGAGGCGAAGAGGCCGCGGGTGAGGACGCCGTCAGTGCGGTTAGCCCCTGCCGTACCACACGGTTTGACACTAAAACGTAGCATGGTTATATTAAGATTATGAACTCACTGCCCAGGACACACGCCTTGGACCGCTACGACCAGATCTCGCGCATTCGCGTGCGACGCAAGCGGCGACGGCAGCTCGTGAGCAGCCTGGTGGGTGCCGGGCTGCTTCTGGCCGCCGGGGTCGTGCTGTTCGTGGCTCTCTCGCCCGGGGCCATCGTCATCAATGGCGACCGCGTCTCGCTGCGTGGGAGCAAGACCCTGGGCGACTGCGCCCGGGCCGCGAAGATCCCGCTTGACACCGGCAATCTCCTGGACGTCTCCGGGGTCGTGCTCACCTCGGGCGGAGGCAAGGCGGCTCAGGCCTGGCTGGATGGCGAGCGAGTGTCTCTGGACACCCCCGTCGAGCCCGGCCAGGAGTTCAAGATCGTCCCCGCCGCCGATGTCACGGAGGACGTGAAGCTGATCGCCGAGTTTCTCGGAGCCCCCGCCCAGACCGTGGAGGGTGAGGAGCTGCCCAAGGTCGACTCGGCGCAGTTCGTCAAGAGCATTCGGCGCGAGCATCGCGGCGTCATCAGCGGCAGGCCCAGCACCGTTGAGGTGGCCTACGCCAGCGCCGTCGTCGAACCGGGTAACGGGCAGCCGCGTCCCAAGTGCATCGCGCTGACCTTCGATGACGGGCCGAACACCACCTGGACCCCGCAGATCCTGGATGTGCTCAATAGCTACGGCGCTCGCGGCACCTTCTTCGTCCTCGGACAGGCGGTCGGACCCATCTCTTCAGTCTTCAAGCGCACCATCAACGAGGGCCACGAGGTGGGGACCCACAGTTGGCGCCATAACGACTTCACGCGCCTTTCCAATGACGCCATCCGCAGCGACCTGAACCGCTCGGTGAAGGCCATGAAGTCCCAGGGCGCCACGGGCATCGTCTGGTTCCGACCACCCTATGGGGCGCGCTCGTCCCGGGTGGACGCGGTCGTCAAGGATCTCGGCCTGCGCATCGCCCTGTGGGACATCGACACCTACGACTGGCGCCGACCGGGAACGGACAAGATCGTCTCCCGCGTCATGGCCGGCCTCCGCGACGGTGCAGTGGTGCTGATGCACGACGGGCCCGCCCACCGCGAGCAGACGCTGGCCGCCGTCAAGCGTCTGATCCCCACCCTCCAGTCCAAAGGCTACCGCTTCGTCACGATGTCCGAGGCCCGTGGGGTCAAGCCGCTGTTCACCGGCGACGTGGTCCTCAAAGCCGATGGGCGCAAGTTCACTCTCACCCCCATGGCCCGTGGGGTCACGGTGGAGGTCAACGGCCTTCTGCAGGAACTGCCCCAGCCACCTTTGCAGGTCAAGGAGCTTCCCACCGGCGGCGGGGTCTCGCCCGAATGGCAGATTCTCGTTCCCGCCCGGGTCATTGCCGCCCAGATGGGGGGCAGCGTGTCCTACGACACTACCCGCCAGTGCATCACGGTCTCCGGCGCCGGCGGGGAGGCCACCTTCTGGCTGCACTCCACCCGCTGCGACATCGACGGCAGCGAGCTGCATCTCTCGGTGCCCTCCGTCCTCTATGGCGCCACCGCCTATGTGCCGCTGTCGATCCTCAAGCGCGTCTGCCAGGCCTCGGCGGTCTACGACGCGACCCGCAAGCTACTGCTCATCAAGACCGCCGGCTCCCGCAGTCCGGTGGGAGTGTAGAGGTCCGGCCAAAGAACCGGGCCGACGGCAAAGATGTCGTCCTGAGCGTCAATCCCGCTTGGCGGGATAGCGAAGGATCTCGCGATATCCCGGGAGATTCTTCGAGCCGCTCCCCCCGGGAGCGGACGCTCTCAGAATGACACTCTCGGCGAAGCCCGGCTTTTCGCCCGGACCTCTACATCACAGGAAACGGGTGATAGGGGACAGGGCCGCCGGGGACGGCGGGCAACGGGAGGCGAACGTCCTCCGTCGCGGTCCTCAGTCGTGCTCCGCCGTTCTCGGTGTTGCGCCGTTCGCCCCTTCCTTACCCCTGCCGTTCTCCGTGGAACTCCGTGCTCTCTGTGTCTCCGTGGTGAGACGTTGACGTGCCTTCTCCCGCTCTCCCCTTGCAGGTCTCCCTCTTCCCACCGGGGAAGTGTGACCCATCACGCTCTTCCGGAGGTATTCGTATGCTGACGCGTGCGCTGATTCTGTCTCTCCTTGTCACCATCGCTCTCCCCGGCATGGCCCTGCAGATCGCCACCGAGGGCGCCGCGCAGTGCAAGATCCTGCTGGCCGCGGACCCTTCTCCCGCCGAGCAGACCGCCGCCGATGAGCTGGCGCTCTATCTGGGCAGGATTACCGGCGGCGAGTTTGCGGTCTCGGCCGAGGCCGCCGGGGATGGGCCCGCCATCTATGTGGGGCCGACGGAGTTCGCCGCCGCCCACGGAGTGGACTGCGCGGCCCTCGGCGCCGATGAGTGGGTGATCCGCACCGTGGAAGACGGCCTCATCTTGGCCGGCGGCCGCCCGCGAGGAACCCTCTACGTCGTCTACCGTCTGTTGGAAGAGCACCTGGGCGTGCACTGGTGGAACCCTTGGGAGGAGACGGTGCCGGAGCGAGACACGCTGGCCGTGGATGTGCCGGACCTGACGGGGACGCCGGTCATCACCTACAGGGATATCTACATGCTCTACGGCCACGATGGCGGGCGTTTCGCGGCCCGCAATCGGCTGAACCGCGAGGGCGACGCCACCATCGACGGCAAGTGGGGCGGCGGCATGGACTATGGCCCGCCCTACCACGTGCACACCTTCGAGAAGTACGTCCCGCCGGCCCAGTACTTCGAGACACACCCCGAGTGGTACTCGCTCATCGACGGCGAACGCAACGCCAAGCACACCCAGCTTTGCCTGACCAACCCCGAGCTGCGCGCCTTCATGGCCCAGAGGCTCCGGGAGTACATCGAGTCCTCGAGGGCCGCGGCCGCTCAGCGCGGCGCCCCGGCGCCGGTGGTCTTCTCAGTCTCCCAGAACGACTGGAACGGGCAGTGCATGTGCGACGAGTGCCAGGCGATCGCCGAGGCCGAGGAAGCCGAAGCCGGTGTCCTGCTGGACTTCATCAACTACCTGGCCGATGACATCAAAGACGACTATCCGGATGTGTTCATCGACACCCTGGCATACATGTACACCCAGAAGGCGCCCAAGACCATCAAGGCGAGAGATAATGTCATCATCCGCCTGTGTGACACCCTGAGTAATACCACGCTGCCCCTCAACGACCCCGAGAACGCCGACTTCCGGGAGCACATCCAAAGCTGGGCCAGGGTCTGCAATCGCCTGCGCGTTTGGGACTATGCGGTGACTTACGCCGCGCCCCAGAATCTGCCGGCCCCCACGGTGCACACCTATGGCCCGGACTTCCGGTTCTATTCGGAGAACAACGTCGAAGGCGTCTTCACGGAGCTGGAGTACCCCATCACGGCCGACACCCGCGACCTGAAGGTCTGGATGATGATGAAGCTCCTGGAAGACCCGTACCGGGACTACGAAACACTTCTCGGCACGTTCACGGACGGGTTCTTCGGCCCCGCGGGCGGTCACATTCGGGATTACCTGGCGACGCTGGAGCAGTCCAGCCGCGAGCACCCCAGCTACGTGGGCATGGGGCCATCGCCCTCGTCACTGCGCTACCTCACCCTCGACTTCGTCCACAGAGCCCACGGCATCTTCGACGAGGCCGAGGCGGCGGTGGCGGGCGATGAGACGCTGCTGCGCCGGGTGCGCCATGCCAGATTGTCTCTGGACCGCGCGACGGTGATCGTGTTCCCGCGCCTGCTGCAGGAGTGGATGGCCCAGGGCAAGGCAGGACCCGACATCCCCATCGACCGTGACGCGGTGGCCGCCCGGCTTCGGGACACGTGGTATGCTCAGGCGGACCTTCGCATTCCGGAAGACCGCCGTCAGGCTGAGAAGGATGCCTGCGAGGCGGAGATAGCCAGGTACACGTTGCTGGCACCGGTGGTGACCCTGCCTGAGAAGTTCCGCCACCTGCCCGCCGGCACCGTCCGCGACTTCACCGCCGATACCAGCCGCAACTGGCAGGACATCGTCAGGGTGGTTCGAGACCCGGAGGCACAGTCCGGCGCCACCAACCGCCTCGAGTTCCCGAATAAGTCCGAGGATCACCCCGTGGAGAAATACGCGCTTCCCATGCCCTGGGGCGTGTACGAGGTCAGGACCAAGAAGGGCCTGTCCAGCCGGTCCATCAGGGCCGAGGATGTCCCCGGGCCGGGGTACCACTGGTACAAGCTGCCGGGGCAGAAGATCCGCCCTTCCTGCTACCTGTACTTCTTCTGGAGCTGGATCATCCAGGTGGACATCGACGCCGTGTCCGACCCCAATGATCCAGAGAAGGAGTTCGACATCTGGGCGCGGATCAAGTTCGAGGGCCCGGCCTTCCCCCACGGCAGGGCCGAGGATCAAAACGCCATCTGCGTGGAGCGCGTGGTTATCACCGAGGCCGGGGCGGTGGAGTAGGGGCAGCTCACCGGACCGCTCGTCCCGTGGGACGCGCAGCCCGCGAGGGTTCAACGTACTCAGGGGCCGGATGGACAGCCGCAGCGTCCATCCGGCTTTCCATCGTGCCGGGCGGGCTACTCGCCCCCATCGCCGTAGCTTACCAGCAGGTCCACCCAGTGCATCGTCAGCGGCGGCTCCACCTGCCTTGACCGGGTAAAGTAGACGAACCTCAGCTCATTGTCCTGCAGTCTCCACCAGGAGGGCTCTGTGGGCAGCCTGTGCTCGCCATGCCGCCACCAGTCCTTCTCGAAGATGAAGCCCTCGTGCGCCTCTTTGCGGGTGTCGATGGGGGCCTCGGCGGCCAGGGCCCTCTCCTGCTCCGAGTCACCGGAGATGCTCACCGGGCCATGGCCGTTGATGGTGACCTCCAGACTCTCGCCCTCCCGCAACGGCCTGACGTACAGGACCAACGTGGTCTGCACGCCCTTGCCCGCCTGCAGGGCGGCGGGGATGTCATCGCCGAGGCGCAGCCCCGCACGCTTCTCTGCCCGGAACGGTGGCCCGTCGTGACCGACCTCGAAGGTCCCCGGCCGCAGCGAGATGGGGTCGACCATGTAATGCTTGTCGGCATAGGCCAGCTTCCGCGGATCGGCGAGGTCATCGAACCACGGACAGGACTTCCACTGGTTCTCGGACATACCCAGTTGGATGCCGTCGGCCCCGGCACGGTGCAGCATCAGGGCCTGAGCGTAGTACATCCCCCTGGTCTTCGGCTTGTCGTACCGCCGGACGCCCTTCTCCTTGTCCCCCGGCGACTGGTCGGTGGTCACGAAGCCCAGGGCCTGCCAGATGGTGGGCATCACGGGAATACCGGTCTCGCGGCCGACCTGGACGAACTCCTCGATGCGGATGTCGAAATAGTCGGCCGGGCGCAGATGAGTGGGGACGATGATGTCGATGAGGCCCTGGCGCATCCAGGTCTTCCAGTCCAGGCCCAGACGGTCGACCTCGACATTGGGCACCCGGGTCATCAGCGTCAGGTAGCGGTTTTGGCGCTTACCCACCTCATTAAGCATGGTGCGCACATCGCGCACGAAGCGGGTCATGGTGTCGCAGTCGGGCTCGGCGAAGAAGGGCGGGTAGACCGCGAAGTCCATGGAGATGCCGTCGGCCCCGGCCTCCACCGCCTCGCGCAGAATGGCGAGCTTGAAGTCGCGGACCTCCTTGTGCTTGAAGTCCAGCAGCACGCTCTTGCCGATGCGGTACTCGGGGTGCTCCTTGTTCAGGTCACCCACAAAGGCCACCCACATCCAGTTTCCGGGGTCCGCCGGGCCGTACTCGTGGTTCATCTCGAGCCGCGCCAGCACCTTGAACCCCAGCTCGTGGCCGCGCTCCACGGCGACTGTGAGGGGACAATGCCCTGCGTCGATGAGGGAGCGCACGTTCTCATGCACCCACAGGTCGCCCTCGCGCAGGAGCGCCCGCTGCTCTTCTGTGAGGCCGTCGCCGAAGACCTGGCCCACTTTCGTGTCGAAGCAGAACACGCTCCCCGGCCCCAGACCCCAGACGAGGTACTTCACGTTGCTCCCGGCCATGGGATCGACAAACAGCTTCTGGACATGCTCGCGGGCCATGGGCGGCTTGCGGTAGAACGGGCTGAACCCATCGTTGCGGTAGGCGATAGGCAGGAGCCGTAGCTCCGCATCCTGCCACTTGCCGTTCGATGTGTTCGGGCTCATGGCAAACACCGCCTCGGTGGCCTGTCTGTACTCCCGGTTCACGTCGAACATCCCGGCCTCGGTGACCTGCTGCGTGGTGAGTTGGCCGAAGCTGTAGCGGTCTGCGTCGGCGAGGCCGTAGTTCTCAAAGCCATTGACCTCGCGGGGATCGAAGTACATCGCCCGGCACTTGTGGGCCCGTTGTTCCCAGGACCACTGATAGCCCACCTCGGCCTTCACCTCGTCCGGCTGCCGGTCGATGATCCCCGGGTCCTGACACAGCTCAAGCACCGAGGCGAGGTTCCCGTCGGCCTTGCGGAAGTAAACGCCACAGCGGGGGTCGATGTAGGCCCAGCCGCCGTCCACGTAGACCTCGGCGCAGATGTGCCCGCCGATGTCGTGCATCACCAGGCGCCCCGGGATGCCGGCCACCTCGCACAGCGCCACCATCAACCGCCCCAGTGTCTCGCAGAGGATGTCGGGCTTGGCGATGAGCTGCTCTTCGGTGCCGCCGTAGACATAGCGGCCGAAGTCCAGGTCGGGATCGGTGCGGACCAGGTCGCGGCAGAAGCGCATG
>CAYRFY010000084.1:9183-16930 GCA_964423635.1 uncultured Armatimonadia bacterium
TCTCCGTGGCGCAGCCGGCCGTGGCCCCGGCCACGATGCGCTCCAGTTCGGGCCGAGAGCCGGCCTGGTAGCGGGTTTGCAGGGGAGTGAACGAGCCGTAGAGCAGCTCCACGGTCTGGGGGCATAGGATCACCTGCTCCTGACGGAGCCGATAGTCCACATTGTCCCCGTAGTTGAGGCCGAGCTGGCGGTAATTCAGCAGATACGCCCGCCTGCGGTCCTCGCCCATGATGCGCTCCGCGGCGGCCTCGCCGGTGTAGGCCGTCAACTGCTGCAGGGTGGTAGCCGTCGGTCCGTCGTAGAGGGGCGAGACGCGGTCCAGCCATTGGGGGTCGAGTTCCACAGCCATGGCACCTGCCGTGAAGAGCAGTGTAGTCGCCAGAAGGGGGCAAAGCCAGCGCAAGGGGCTCACCATCGCTTCGCTCAGACTGTAGGGCGGTTCTCGAACTGAGCTGAGCGAAGGTTCGACGGGGGGCATGGGCGGGCCTTCATGGCCGAGACGCTCAGGGCCGCAGGCTGATGGTGATGACCCCGATGCCGGCGGAGGAGGCCTTGTCCAGACCATCGGCGCTTCCGCGGCCGTACTCGGTCTTCACCCGCAGGGAGAGGATCGGTTTGGCGTAGAAGTCCACGAGCAGGATCGCCGCCCCGTCATCTCACACATTCCTCCATGGGGTCCGAGGCCCCAGGCGATTGCGGAATCTCATCCTCTTTGTCGCGGCACCAATGCCAGGTTCGCCTCGCTCACCTTGCCGCTAATGACCTGAACCCGGACGCATCCCTGCCGATTCCTGTGCTGCGACAGTACATACCATTCGCCCGGTATGAGGCCTCGAGCCTCGAAGAGTCCATCCGCGTCGGTGCAGCAGTTGCGGGGCAGCTCGGCCTCCGGAGTTTCGCCCGGTGTGCCCATGTAGCCGTAGATCCCTATGTTCGGCACGGGCCGGCCCCGACTGTCGACGACACGGCCGCGGAGGGCGCCGGCCGTCAGAGCCTCGATGTCGGCGACGGTCGTCTTGCCCGGTATCAGGCTCAGCGGCACAGGCCTGGCCACCAACCCGGGAGCGTAGAGATAGAGCTTCCACCCGGCATCCGCGGGAACGACGCTCTCGAAGCGGAACTGGGGCTCATGGGGTTCGTAGACGATGCGCAGGTTGCTCAGAGGGTCATCGGGCCGAGAGCCCAGCTCATTCCAGCCCTCGGCCAGCGGCTCGAGACCGGGGGTCTCGCCCCCCGCATAGAGCGCCACGGCCACACCGCGTTGAGGCAGTCGAATGCCTCCGGGCAGCTTGATCCTGCCTCGGATGGTGGCCGGCGGCCTAAGCCGGATCTCGCTCGTGACGCGCCCGGCTGCGGAGGCCAGGCTGTCCAGCCGATCCAGGCGCCCGTGGCCGTGCCTGGTTACCACCGACAGGGACTGCGCCTGCCCGATGTTGTCGAGGCGTAGGGTGCCGTCGCCTTCGGTGTCCGCCGCGAGGGAAGAAGGCGGCCTGCCACGGCCGGAGATCGGGTCGGGCGGGTAGGTGAGGGTGCACCGCACCTCCGTTGCGCCCACCGGCTTGCCATCCGCCTTGAGGACGAGACTGCGCACCGAGCGGTGCGGCACGAGAGTGATCGTGATGGCTGTGGTCTGCCCGGCGACAACCTGCACCGTCCTCTCGCCTCTGTCGTGTCCGTCGGCGTCGGCGGTTATCGACCATACTCCGGGGGTGAGTGGCTGCAGGCCGAAGACGCCCCGGGAAGACTGGCTTTTGGGGTACAGGGTCTGACCCGCAAGCAGCTTGCCGCCTACCGACTGACCCCTGGTCTGGGCGATCAGGGTAATCGGGCCCTTCACCACCTCGCCGGGGTTCCTGACCGTCACCATCAGGCCGCCGCCCGCACCCAGTACCAGCCTGGGGATCGTGAGGTCGCTTGCCCCCTCATACTCGCAGCGGTAGGGGGCGGAGTGACCGCTTCCGCGGGAGCCGGCCACCAAATCTAGCCTGCCGGGCGGCACGCTATCGAAGCGATAGCGGCCGTCGGGGTCGCAGGAAGCGTCGTCGAGGTAGGTGCCATCCACCCACAGGTATACGTGGGCGCCCTGGGCCGGCGTGCCGTCGGGGAAGGTCACGGTACCCGCCGCGTTGTAGGAGCCGTAGGCCGCGAGAGTGGCGGAGGCCCGCACCACGCGGGGAGACAGTTCAACGTCGGCCGGCAGCCAGCCTGCATCGGGCCGCAACTGGGCGCGTTGCGCCCCTCTCGGCACCCGCAGGGAGACCGTGGGGTTCCGGTCTGTGGCGTCCACGGAAAGAACGGCCGTCTCGGCCCGGTTCAGGTGCTCTCCCAGCCACACTACCTTCATCTCGGCGCTGCGAACAAACGGAGGCCGCCGTCTCGGTACCAGAGCGAGCACTTCCAAGAATCGATGGCGCAGCTTCCCCATCTTGATGACGACTGCAGGGCCATCGAGCCGTCCCGGCGCCCGGGCGGCACAGGCCTGTAGCCGATCCTTACGGGAAGGCAGCTCGACTGTCCGCTTGACGTCGTCGAAGCCGTCGGCCCGCACCTCCACCGTCAAGGGGCCCTCTGCGGGGGTTCCCGAGGGCCCAGAACATCCCTCCGGGAGAGAACCACTCCGTCGGCCCCCCCGCCGCGGCCGGGCCGCTCACACGGCATTCGAGCGGACAGACCGGAGTAACCCCGTCATCCTGGACGATCCGGATGACCACGTAGTCGGCCGGCAATTCGCGGGTGAGAACGAGGGCCGAGACGCCCGGCAGACAGGAGATGATATGCGGCGGGTCGCCGGGCTTGGCCGCCGGCTTTGCTGCCACGATGCCGGTCGGGTCGCCGACGGGGCTGAGGCACGAAGTGGACCGCCGGAGCGACTGGGGCATCTGAGCGCTGGCCACTTGCATCCCGGTCGGCCGTGACCCGGCTTTCACCCCGTTCGCCTCCCGGCGACACCCCTCGGCGACCAATTGAACCGCAACAAGAGCCACAGCAAGGACTACAGCCAGGACCACAGAAGGCCGTCGCATTTGGGGCCCTCCTCCTTACCCTGTCGGCGGCAACCGGCGTCTTGACCGGCCGATAGCCGCTGTAGGCTTGTTGGCGTCAGTCCCTACTCCTCCGTAGTCTCAGCTCTGGGGCCGTCACGTCCTTTTGGGCTTGATAGTCCAACTCCACGGGCTCCGAGTCGCCGTAGCCCTGGGCGGAGGCCACAATCCGCAGCTTCCCGACCGGCAGTCTGCGTATCTTGTAGCGCCCATCGGGCCCGCTGCGGCCCTGATGCGGCCTGCCGTCGACCGGGCCGGTGAGGGTCACCTCCGCCGCCGGGGCCGGGCTTCCGTCGGGCCGGAGAACCTTGCCGGTTACCGCGAACCGCTCGGGGCCCGCCAGATCGGCGCGTGTCGTGACCACTCGCGGGCCGAGCTCGACCTCGCGGGCGAGCCACGGGTCGGGAGGGTGAAGCGCGGCCGACCGAGCGCCCGCCGGCACCTCCACCTCGGCCGAGTAGACATTTCCGGCGGAGGCCAGACGTAGCTGGACCTTCTCCGTGCCACTCAGTCCGGGGCCGGCCCAGTGGATGGCGACCGGCACGGGCCTGTCTCCGTCGGCCACGACGCTGTCCGTGAAGGCGAAGATGGACAGGTACCTTTGCTGCAGCTTGCCCACGACGACGATGACGTCGGGGCCCGAGGGCTTGTCCGGTTTGATCTCTCGGCTGCCCTGTTCACGCTCGGCCCGGGGCGGAAGCTGCACCTGGCGCGTGACGTCCTCGAAGCCCTTGCCGGTGATCTGGAGGGTTAGCTTGCCGTCCCGCGGGTTACCCAGAATGAACCACGGTGCCACCGGATAGAACCACCCGGTGGGTCCGCCGGCCACCGGCTCGCCGCCAAGTCTGCACCGCCGACCCGATACGGGCGTCTTGCCGTCGTCCTGCATGAGCCAGATGCGGATGAAGTCCCGGGGCAACTCGCGGGTGAGTTCCCTCTGTGGGATCGTGTTGATGGCAAGCCGGATGAGGTGGGGGGGCTCTTCGGGTCCGGCGGGGCTGGGGTCCGCCTCGCGGAACGGGTCGCCCATGAACTCAGCCGCACGCTTGCGCCCCTCGGTGAAGCCCGCCTGCGCCCGCTGCTCCCAGACCTTGCGACGCGCAGATATCTCGTCCAGCGGCGAGGATTGCCTTCGGCATCCCTCGATGCACAATAGCGACACTGCGACGGCAACGGCCAATGCTGCGGCGGTGGTTCTCCTATCCATCTCTCACCCTCCTCGAGGGCGGTCATGCAAGGGCGGTTGGCAGGCCGTCTCCTGTCTCGGCCCCGAAGGTCACGGCTTGCGGGCCGCCCTGTCACCCTGCGGGCTCAGCTTCACTCTGGCGGTGCCGGTGCGTCCCGGCTTCACCTTCACCTGGGCCGTCCCCGAGGCACCCGGTTTCCTGCAGGTCACCCGCCATCGGCCCGGCGCGAGGTCGTCGATCAGGAACCGGCCCCTGTCGTCGGTTCCGGCGTCCCGTGGGAAGGTCAATGGCCAGCGGCCGGCGGCTCCAAGCATCCAGCCGGTCAGAGCAGCGCCGGGAACGGGCCTGCCCCGGGCGTCCACGACACTGCCGCGGATACGGCCGGGCCCGGTTGCGGGCAACCGGACGGAGGTGACCTGCCCCGACTCGAGCTTGACCGGCACCGGCACACTCACCACATTCGGGGCGACCACACACAGCGCCCACTTGTCGTCCGCGGGCACGATGTTGTCAAAGCGGAAGCCCAGGCCCTTAGGCTCGAACACCATGCGGGTGTGATCCAGGGGGTCGTCGCGCTCGGCGCCCAGCTCATCCCAGCCCTCCTGCAGCGGCTCGTAGCGAGGCATATTGCCCCGGAAGAGCACCACCGCCACGCCACGGGAATGCAGCCTGACGCCCCGGGGCTCCAAGAGGCCCTCCAGGGCCGCCGGCGGACGGAGCCGCACCTTCGTATCTACCGCCCCCGTCTCCGAGACCAACTTCCTCAGCTCCCAAACCTCTCCTGAGCCCTCGATGGTCGTCACGGACAGCGAGCTTCCCCGGGGCGGGAGGTCTCGGAGGGTGAAGGAGCCGCTCTTGTCCGTCCGCAGGCGCTGGGTCTTGATGCTCTCGTACCGGCCGCCCGAGGCGGAGAGGGTCCCGGTGGCCTCACTCCCCAGGGCGTCGCAAGTGTGGCTGTAGGTCACCACGGCCTCGACACCGCGCAGGGGTGCCCCCTCGGGGGAGAGCACCGTGGCGGATACCCGCCACAGGGGCCTGAGGGTCACGGTAAGCGAGGTGGTCTTGCCCGACTGGGCCTGGGCCTGCACCGTTGCCGGTTGATGCCCCTTGCCCTGGGCCTGTACCTGCCAGGTGCCGGCGGCGATGTCGGTGGCCACGAAGACCGCGGAGGAGTTCGGTGCGGTGACGAAGGCGGCGTACGGTCGCCCGGGAAGGGCCGCGGAGCCGTGGGAGCGCTGCCGGCTGGCCGTTACCGACACGCCGTCGACAAGGGACCTCGCAGGCCCCCGAACGGTTACCTTCAGTGTCGCGCCGGGCCCGAGCTTCAGGCGCGGGGCTGTGGTGTCGGCGGCGCCGTCATAGTCCAGTTCGACGGGGGCCGAGGGCCCGCCGCTGTTTGCCAGGGCGCGCAGGGTGAGCTTGCCGCGCGGCACGTCATAGAACACGTAGGCTCCGTCGGTGTCGCACTGCTCCACCCGGGCCTTCTCCTTGCCTCCGGCCACCTCAAGAGACACCTCGGCCCTCGAACCCGGCCGGCCGTCGGCATGCACCACGCTGCCGCGCACGGCAAAGCTGCCGTAGGGGAGGAGCTTGACAGAGGTGGTCGCGGTTTCCGGGCCTACATCGATCTTCGCGGGCGGGTAATCGTCGCCGAGCTTGATGGTGAGCGAAGTGGCATTGCGTGGACCGACAAGCGTGAAGTCTCCCGACCCATCGGTGGTGAGCCGCGGCGCTTCCTTACGGGTATCCCCGCCGATATGCCACGTCAGGCTGGGGGTGAACGCCGTGTCTGCGGCCCCCCCGCCGGTGGCGCTCAGCACCTGCACGTTCACTCGGGGCCCGGGGCGAGACAGGACCAGGATGGCCGTCTCATCCGTTGCCTGTGGGAGAGTGAAATCCTGTGTCAGCTCCGCGTAGCCGGGGGCCATGGCAGCGATGCGGACCCTTCCGGTGGGAAGGCCGCCGACGGTGAACTCCCCGTTCTGAGTGGCTTCCCACACGTCGGTGGAAAGCACTCCCGGGATGGTCACCTTGTACGAGGCATCGGTGGTGGGGGTCTTGCCGTCCTCGCGCACGATGCGCCCGTGGAAGACCTCGCTGCCCACCGGAGTAGCGGCGGCGCCGCTGGACGCCGGAGGCGGCATCGGGGGCGGGGGGGACGGAGGCGGAGGGGGCACGAAGCCTGTCTTCGCGCCGCGGGGAGGAGGCGTCGCGGCGGCGATCCGCCGCAGGGAGGCCTGCAGGCTGTTGACGACCAGCACCGCTATCGCCGCCGCGGCGAGGATGAGAATGGCGGAGTACAGACGGTCGCGCAACGGGCTCACCCCTCTATCGCGAGACGGGAGCGGCTGCCGTCTTGTATGCCTATTCACCGGATAGCTTGATACTATCTGCAAGCATTGTCAATACCAGGAGGCATTCTTGCGCGATCATTCGTTCCCGCTCTGCTCCCGCGGCCCGGCATGTCGCACACGGCCCGGCGCGATGGCGGGGCGTTCGGCCTACCCTATTCGATGCTGTGGCGGGCTCCGTTGTTCCCGGTGGGCTACATTCGTTGGCCGTGTACAGGACCGCTCGCCCGCCGAGAGGCGTACCTTACCATTGTGCCGCTGTCCCATTGCCCTAGTTGACACGGGTGGGGCCAGATGCTATGATTGAAAACCACCTCCCAGGGTAATGGGAGGTCACCTTGTTTTGGGAGGACTTGCGAAGTGGCGCAGGCAGCGGAGCAGCAAGAGGAACTCCAGGAACGTGTAATCCGCATCGACCGGACACGGAAGACCGTGAAAGGTGGACGGATTTCCAGTTCGCGCGTATGCGCGGTGGTCGGCGACGGGCACGGCAATGTCGGCTTCGGCATCGGTCGTGCTTTGAGTGCAATGGACGGCATCCAGAAAGCCATCCAGCACGCCGGCAAGAATATGATTCGTGTCCCCATGGACAGCTACACCATCCCGCACCAGGTGCAGGCGAAGGTCGGGGGAGCGATCATCATGCTCAAGCCTGCCTCGCGTGGTACGGGGATCATCGCCGGCGGCGCTGTGCGCCAGATCATCGAGGTCAGCGGCATCCGCGACGTGCTCACCAAGTCGCTGGGCAGCGGCAATGTGATGAACCGTGCCAAGGCCTGCTTCAAGGCTCTGCAGATGCTGCGGAACCCGGCGGACGTGGCGGCGGCGCGTGGCACCAGCGTGCAGGACATGCTGGGACGCAGCGTGGAAGACCCGTACGCCACCGCGGAGGCACTGGCGGCTCAGGAGGCCCGAACCCTGAGCGTCGATGATGACGACAGCGATGACGACAGCGACGGCAGCCCGAAGCCGGCCCCGAGTAACGCCGGCAGGGGCGGCGGTCGTGGTGGTCGCAGCGGTGGCCGGGGTCCCGGTGGTGGTGGGTAACTGCGGCGGTTTTAGGGAGACGGTAGAGCACGGGGTTAACGGTTTACGGGCGGAATGTGGTCAGGTGGAGGATTTGGCCCGCCAGGTCTGCCGTATTTTATTAAACCCTGAATATGGCGTC